>JAGUZM010000329.1 GCA_020060805.1 Deltaproteobacteria bacterium
CCTGAGAAGAAGAAAGGGGCAGGGGCGCCTCCCATGCCGCCTGAGGACATGTACTGATACCACGGAACACATCCGGGCAGGGAACACTCCCTGCCCGGTTCGGTTCTGTTTTAGCCATAGGAGGGAATCGCTCACCAGTTTTGGCCCCGCTGGCAGGCCCGCATTTTCAAGGGCGTATGTGAATCTCCACCCGCAGAGCGGGTGGCCTCAGAAAGCCCACTCAAAAGGGGGCACTGGGTTGCGCAGCCTGCAAAAACTAAACGATACTTCCTCCCCCTTGATGGGGGAGGCGAGGTGGGGGTGGAAAAAAAGAGCATAAAACAGCATCGCCTCAACCTCCTCCCCTAGCCCCTCCCCCATCCTCCGCAGTAGCTCTGCTACGGAGGACGGGCACCAAGGGAGGGGAATTTCTTGTAGAAGCTTTCTGGTCCCCCGGATCAGACTTAGATACGCCGTTGAAAAAGCGGGCCAGGCCGCGCAGCCCGAAGCGCGGAGGGAGTTCAGACTGCCCATGGAAGAGAAAAGTCCGCAGGATCAATTGAAGGAGGAAATCGGGCGAAAGCACTATGCCAGGGCTGCCCTGCTCGGAAAATCCCTGGGCCTTCCCGAGGAAGAACTTCGCAAGCTGAGGCTCGAAGCCCTGTGGCAGATGTCCGCCGTATCCCGTAACCTTGCGGGCACAAAGGCCCTGGTTCAGGAGTACGGATACGGTAAAGCTGAAGCGGCCGAGGCCCTGCAAAACCGCGCTGCTCAGGAAAAGGAGCGGGGCGGATACAAGTCCCTCGAACCCTGCTACGAGCACAACTGCGGCAAGTACCTCTCCTTCGAAGAATGGCTTGACCTGCTTCTCAAGCAGTGGGACAAGCTTTCCACAGCCTGACGTCAAACCATCCTCTCAATCTCTTTCCTTTTCTCCTCCATGCGTTTCTTCGAAACAGGGATCAGCGTTTTCAGTTCCTGAGCAAAGAGGGATATCTTGAACTCCTCCACCATCCAGCGGAATTCCTCCACCGCTTCCTGCTTGTCCTTGGAAGAGCGGGGCAGAAGGCTTTTGACCATGTCCTCGTAAGCCCGGATAAAGCCTTCAACCTGGGCCATTTTGCTCCTGTCCTTCTCCGGGTCATTCGCTCCCCTCTCGGCCCGTACCCGGATGGCGTTCATGTAGCGGGGCAGGCGCAACAGGATCTCGTCCGTGTAAACCTCCAGGAAGCCTTCAGGGACAAGGGTTTCAACGTCCTTCCTCGCCCGGGCGCATATTCCCATCACCGCCTGATTCGCCTTGTTGGTTTGCTCAATCCTGTAGATGGCCTGACGCGTTTCGTGGTACCCATCCAGAAGAGCAGTTGCTCGCTCCCTCAGCTCTCTTGCCTGCGCGAACATGATGGGTTCCGTCCGGTCCGCATGGAGAGCAAATTCTTCCGCGGTCCTGATGTTGTGCTCGAACAGACGTTTGAGCAAGGCTCGAACCAGGGCCTCCTCGACCGCATGGGGGCCGCCGAAGTATCTTGCTCCGTCCATGCCTTGCCTGGGGAGGGTGAGATTTTTCCTGAGAAACTTGAGGTCTTTTGAGAAGTGAAGGGAGAAAAGGGTGCGGACGCCTCTCAGGTGGGATCGGAGAGCCGCGTCAGGGCTGTCGAAAAGGCGGAGGGCGACGCTCTGTTCGCAGGGTTCCAGGCCGGGATAGGCGTAGACATGTTCGCCCAGGGCGATGCTCTCTGGGAGGGAGCTAAAATCCCAAGAGGTGATGCCTTCCCGCTCCCACTTCTCCCTCCCTTTTTTCCATGCCGACGATTCCTTTTCCATGGCCAGCCTGGAATCCGCAAGGGTGAGGAGATGAATGTCCCTTCCTGAGCGGATTTCATTTCCCCTCTGATCCACGATCGAGACGCGCACCCTGAGGTGGTCCGGCACCTGCACCTCCTTCCACGCGGATGCGGGGATGTCCACCATGAACCTTTCGTGGATGAAACGGGACAGGGATGTGAGAAGGGATTCATCCTTCCGCGGCATTTCCTCGAAGATCACATCCGCGGTTTTGGGGATGGGGACGAGCTGTTTTCTCAATCCCTTGGGCAGGGCCTTGAGCAGGGCAACGATTTTTTCCCTCAAAAGGCCAGGGACGCCCCACTCCAGCTGCTCAGGGGGAATGGCGGAAGCAGTGCCGGCCGGGACATGGACGGTGACTCCGTCCGTATCCTTTCCCGGAGCGAACCTGTAGGTGGTCCTGAAGCGGGCTTTTCCGACACCCAGTTCATCCGGGTGGAGGCGGAGGGCTTCTTTGTCAGGAAGGGTGAGAATGAGGTCTTCTTCCTTCATCTTCAAGAAATCGTCGTTCCCTGTTTCCTTGATCGTCCTCTTAAGCGTCCGGGTGTCAGAGATCCCTTTGAGGGCAGACGAGTAAAACTGGAAGATCACGGCATCACTTACGAGGATGTCCCTTCGCCTCAGCTTGTCTTCCATTTCCGCCAGTTTTCTCCTCAGACCCTGGTTATGGGCAAGGAAAGGGAAATTCTCTTTCACCCCTCCTTCAACAAGGGCTGATCGGACGAAGATCTCGTGGGACTCCTCCGGGTTGATGGGAGCGTAGGAGACCGGCCTTTCCGGCACGATAACGAGGCCGTAAAGGCTGACCTGTTCGTACGCCATGACCTCGCCCCTGTTCCTGTCCCAGTGGGGGCTGCTGTAGGCGGACCTGCAAAGGTTTCCACCGATCCTTTCGAGCCAGGCCGGGTCTATTTTTGCCGCGGTCCTGGCGAAAAGGCGGGACGTCTTGACGATCTCCGCGGCCACGATCCAGGGAGCGTTCTTGTTGAATAGCGTCGATCCCGGGAAAACCATCACCTCCCTGCCCCTTGCCGCCTGATAGATGTTTTTTTCTTTTTTTGCGGCGATGTTGGAAAGAAACCCGCTCACGATGGACCTGTGGACGCGGTCATAAAGGGCGTCCGCCTCTTTCCGGGGCTTATCCTTGACCCGCTGTCCCATGATCGCGGTGATCTGCTCGTGGGTGTAGATCCATTCCCGCATCCTGGGAAAAGAGAGAAAATGGTCTCTGCAAAACTTTCTCATCCTGTTCTGTGTCTTGAGGTCTTTCCACTCCCGGTGGTAGCGGTTCCAGATGTTGAGGAGGGTGAGAAAATCGGAGTCCGGGTGCTTGAAAGGCCCATGGACCTGATCCGCGTTCGCCGCTTTTTCAGCCGGTCGCTCTCTTGGGTCCTGGATGCTCAGGGCGGCCGCGACAACCGCCACTTCTTCCTCGCACCCTTCGCTCTCCGCTTCGATCATCATCCTCGAGATCCTGGGATCCAGAGGCATCCGGGCCATGGTTTGCCCCTTTTCCGTGAGGACGTAACGGCTGTCCTGTTTCTCGATCGCCCCCAGTTCCAGGAGCACGTCGAAACCGTCCTTGATGCTCCTCTCCTTCGGCAGGTCCAGGAAGGGGAAGGTGTCGGGAAGGCCCAGGTCAAGGTAAAGCATCCGGAGGATGACTTCTGCCAGGTTCGACCGTAGGATCTCGGGGAGCGTGTGAGCAGGCCGGGATAAGTAGTCCTCCTCCGAGTAGAGACGGATGCACACGCCCGCCTCCACCCTGCCGCAACGGCCTTTTCGCTGCTCCGCGCTGCTCCTGGAAATGGGGCTCACGGGAAGACTCTTGGTGCGGGTCCTCGGCAAGTACTGGGAGATGCGCGCAAGACCCGTATCGATAACGAACCTGATGCCGGGAATCGTGAGGGAGGTTTCCGCCACGTTGGTGGCGACCACGATTTTTCGGCCTGCCACCGTGTAGACCCGGCCCTGCTGGGAGGCGGGAAGTCTTGCGAACAGGGGAAGGATGCTCACCCCTCTCTCATGGCGGCCTTCCAGTCGCTCGCAGGTCTCGAGGATATCCTGCTCCGTGGGCATGAATATGAGGATGTCGCCGAAGCGCCTCTTCCGGCTCAACGAGTCCACCGCCTGGACGGCCATGTCCACGTAGGTCACATCCCCCCGCTCCTCTGAGGCCGCGTCTATCGGCATGTATTCCACTTCCACGGGATACAGGCGGCCGGCCACATGGATGACCGGCGCCCGGTTGAAAGCCTCGGAGAACTTCTCCGTTTCCAGGGTCGCCGAGGTGATGATGACCCTCAGCTCCGGCCGTGTGGGGAGGAGATTTCGGAGGATCCCCAGGAGGAAGTCGATGTTGAGGCTTCTTTCATGGGCTTCGTCGATGATGAGGGTGTCGTATTCGAGAAGACGGCGGTCGCCCTGGATTTCGGCAAGGAGCATGCCGTCGGTCATGATTTTGACGTAACCGTCCCTTGGGGTCCTGTCTTTGAACCGGATCTTGTACCCCACGGATTGGCCGAGCTCTTCTCCCAGTTCCTCTGCGATGCGCCTGGCGACGGTCGTGGCTGCGATCCTGCGAGGCTGGGTGCAGCCGATCTTCCCCGCAATCCCTCTACCTGCTTCGAGGCACATCCTGGGAAGCTGGGTGCTTTTGCCGCACCCGGTTTCCCCGGAAATGACGAGAACCTGGTGTTGCCGGATCGCAGCCACGATCTCGTCTTTTTTCGAAAAAATAGGCAGGTTTTCCTGGTAGGTGAGCCTCGGTGCCCTGCGGAGGCGGGCCTTGGTCTCCTGGGCAGAAGCCTGCGCCCTCTTCCGAAGCGCCGTGAGGTGCTCAAGAAGATATTTCTCCCCGCCTTTTCTTCTGCGGGTGGAACGGAGCCGCTCCAGCCGCCTGGAAAGGCCTTCCCTGTGCCGCAGCATGGTGTGCGGAAGGAGAGATTCGATCTTTTCGATGACGCCGGCGATGGACATAAGGAATAATTTATAAACCAAAAGGGCATGAAAGGGCAGGTCTTCCGAAAGCTTTGCGGCCGGCCGCCGCGCGGTCAGACTTTTTCTTTTGCCGAGGAGGCTAAGGGGCGGACGATGAGGGTTAAACCCCGCACCCTTTCCACCTCGACCTTTTCTCCCTTGCCGACAGACGGGAGCCCCTCTGCCACTTCTGCGAGCCAGAGTTCTCCCCTGACCCTGATGTACCCGGAAGGATTGAGTCCTTCAACCGTGGTGCCGATGAGCCCCTCCATCCCATCCTGGGCGTGAGGGTCGTAGGCTCGCCACACAAAAGGGTAGAGGACCGCATCTTTCACAACCCAGACAAGAAAGACACCCCATGCATACAGGGCGGGGAAATCGAAATACCCGTGAAGAATAATCATCAACGCCGAAACCAAGGCCAGGGAAGGCATTTGAAGGAGCGTGTATTTGCCCAGGACATGGAGTGACCAGCGCCGTGATTTCATCTCGCTTCTTCGTCTTTCTTGATATCCCTTCCGTACCCGGCGCCTCTTGAGAAAGGGTCAAGAAAAAGGCGGATTCCGAGCGCGGCCGGAACTTACACAACAACAATAACAACAACGGAGGTTTTTGCAAAGAGGAGCCCATCACAAAGGATTTGACCGGCGAGAAAAATCCGCATAAAGATCGTGATCGGGAGAAGGCACACAAGACTTGCCGAGGAACCGCGATGATCGAAATCGACGGCCGCGAGAAGTCAGGATCAGGAACGATCGTGAGGGACGGCGTCGCCCTGTCCATCCTCACCCGGGAAGGCTTGCATCTCACCAATATCCGTGAGAAGCGTGACAGGCCCGGCCTGAGGGCCCAGCACCTGAGAGCCTTGCAGGCTTCTGCCGGGATTTCAGAAGGGGACCTGAGGGGCGCGGAAGTCGGTTCACGAGAGATCACTTTCACGCCGGGCGGGAGAATCAGAGGGGGCGAGTTTGAATGGGATATCGGCACCGCAGGCTCCACGATCATGCTCGCCCTGACCCTTATACCAGTGGCGCTTTTTGCCGACACCCCTTCCCGGTACAGGATCACGGGAGGGCTGTTTCAAGATTTCGCCCCCTCCGCTTTTCACCTTCAGCACGTCCTCCTGCCCGTTCTCAGAAGCATGGGAATGACAGTGGATGCGAAAATCATCAGGCCAGGGTATGTCCCGAGAGGCGGGGGAATCATCGAAGTGAGCGTACATCCTGTCACGGAGCCGCTCAAACCTTTGGATTTCCGCGATCAGGGGCACGTTGATCGAATCAGGGGCATAGCGCTGTCGTCGTTACTCGGGGAAAGGAAAGTCTCTGAAAGAATGGCCGGGGAATGCAAAAAAACCCTCAAGAGGGCAGGGTACGAACCGGCCATCGAGATTCTTAACGACGGGAACGACAATCCCGCATACGAGAAGCCTTCGGTTCAGCCGGGAGCTGCCCTGGCGATCTGGGCTGAGGCAGGGAAGTGCCTTATCGGCTCGGACATGGCGGGGGCCAGGGGGAGATCCGCGGAGTTCATAGGGAAACAAACCGCAAGGAACCTGTTGGAGGATCTGGAGTCGGGCGCAACCGTGGATAGGCACCTGGCAGATCAACTGATTCCTTTTGCAGCGTTCGCATCCGGCACGAGCGTTTTTGGGATCCCCAGGATGACCGATCATGTGGAAACGCGGCTCTGGTTGGTGAGAAGGATCCTCGGGGCGGAAACAGAGGTCGATCGAAATGTGGTGAGAATCAGGGGCGTCGGGTTTCGGGGGGGCGCGTTTTCATAAGGCGCCCGCCGGCTTTCGATCTCCCACGGAAAGGATGGATCGTCCGGTCATGGCCTTGGCGATCAAGATCAGAGGGATCTATACCACGGCATTGACCAGCTTTTTTCTCGAAAAGGGGTTGGCCATCGCTTCGCCGTCGGCCGAAACAGCAGAGCGATTCAAGAGCGTCAAAGGCGCGGTGTTCCAGGAGCCTCCTGAAGCTGATATCAGGGACCTGGAAGGGAAGCAAGGGGTCCTGATCCAAGGAAGCCGGGAGGCCTGTGAACACGTTGCAGGCCTGATCAAAGAAAGCTTCCTCGACCCTATTTTTCGCGTACCCTCAGACTCGGAGTCTCCGGGCATAGAGATCGAGTTTCCCTACCTGACAAAGTCGGCCCTGGATGAGGAGCGTAACCGGATCATCCCCACCGTCTACAACCACCACCGCCTTCGAATCATTGCATCCGAGTACGTGGACCTGATGGAGAGAAAGGAGCTGACGGCCCGGCCGGAGAAAAGAAAGCCGATCAGCGAGAGCCTGGAGAGAAGGCTCATCTGGGACGGGTACAGGCCGGGCAAAGAGATCGGCCTGGAGCACGTTAAGCTCGACGGCAGGATCTTGTCCTTGTCGGAAGGGGAGATCGTCCACGCGGATTATAAGAAGAAGATGCTTGTCCTGAGAAGAACCAAATTCAAGGGTGGGTCCAAGTATGATGGCCTCGACATTCCCAAAGAGGGTGGGGATTACGCGATTACCGAAGTGAGGGAAGGGGCGTGGTTCTACCGGCACACTTACCTGAGGAAGAACGGGAACTTGATCGGCTTGTACTACAATGTCAATACGCCCGTCGAATTCTACCCCGAAGAAATACGGTATGTGGACCTCGAGATCGACGTGGTTGCATGGCCTGAAGGAAAAGTTGAATTAAAGGATGAAGCGATTTTGGAGAGGCAGTTTGAGTCAGGGAGACTTACGGAAAAATTGAAAGAAAGGGCAATCCAATCTGCCCATGACTTGCTCTCTCGCGACCTCGAATGCTGAAGGAATCTCTGCCCACGGCCTTCTCAAAAAGAACCTGGTTGCATTTGACGTTGACCTAAGATGGCAAATTTACTATACTTATCAGTATAAATCAGAGATGCAAAGGACAAAGGGCGAATCATGAAGAACATCCAGAAACGCTTTGGGGCGATCGCCGTGGAAAAGGGTTTCATCACCACCGATCAGCTCACGGAGGCCCTCTCCATTCAGGCGCGGGAGAACACAGAGAAGGGAGAGCACCGGCTTCTGGGGCAGATCCTCATGGATCTGGGCTATATCAGCGAGGCGCAGATCGTAGAAGTCGTCGACACCCTCAGCCACGCTGTAATCTACGCCCTCGGAAGCGGCCGGTAAAACCCTTATCATCGAAAAACCCGCGCACCATCCGTCCGTGCCCATCCTCTCACCATTTCCGACCGGATCAGCCTGCCGCCGGGGGTCGAGTTGACGGAGTTACCTCTCTAAGTATATAATATACATTAATAAAAAGGTTTTTCCGGCCGGAGCCAGACACTGAAAGTACCGCCCTCACTGGCGGGTTTCCTTGATGTCTTGGTCAATTCTGGTCGAACCTCCCCGGGAGAGGGTTTAGATGAAAGCAGACCCTCAGACACCAGGAGGCGGCAGCCCCCCGCCGAGCCAGAGAGATCCGCGTAAAGAGGTGAAGGATCAGGTCGCGGACTTTCTCCTATCTTTAATCCAAGCCTTTCTACGCACAGGATACTACACAGCCGATCATCGTGAAGCCAAGGCCGCCAAAGAAGGCCTATACGAAGACTTTCAACGGCTTTTGGGGAACAAAGGCGAGATGACCTTCCTTGCCCGGGATGACGTAGGGGGGAAAAGCATCCTGATCGAAGGGGTGCTCCCGGAACCCCACCCCCTGAACGCGTTGATGATCAAAGGGATGGCGGACATTTACACCCCCAAATTCATCACTTTCCTGACACGAAAAGACCTCATCAGCTTGACCCTCAAGGCATCCATGAGCCGGACGGAATTTGAGAGTTTTGTCGACCTCATGGGCGAACCCACTTTCCTGGAGACCCGTGAGAAAAGCGACAAGGAACGATTCGCCCAGGCTCTCAGGGAGAGGGGCATTTTCAACATTTCGTACATCTTCAACGAGGAACTCCTGGCCGGAGAGAGGAACATCCCCTGGCGGTCGAAAATCGCTCTCTCCCGTCTCAAGAAAGACTTTAGAATGGTTCCCCTTTACCAAAACCTGGACAAGGAAGGGATGAAGAAGGTCAGACGACAAATCATCCAGGACATGGCGCGGCCGATAAACGGCGCCGATGTCCTTTATCCCATTTTGCTCAACAGTGATCTGGCTGAGACGGAAGAATTCAAGGGATCCGAGATTGAAGAGGAAATGATCGCCTCCATCGGCGGTCAGGTGGTCATCGAAGTGTGCCAGGCGCTGCTCAACGAAACCCGTGGCGCAAAAAGGGACCCATCCCTCCGGGAAAAGCAATCCCGAATCGCCAAGCTCCTCGCTTCTTCCCTCAACCTGAGGGATATCACCGGCAGAGAGCCCGTGCTCGAAGGGTTCTTCAAGGAGGAGCTCATTCCCGCGACAGAACTCCCAAAGGCCTCACAGGCGAGGATCATCCGCCAAAAAAATACGGAAGAATTTCTCAGCCGGCCCGAGCTCTATCTAAGGGGGTTTGATCAGGCAAAGGACAGCAACAAGTACATCCAATATGTCAAGTATCTCCTCAGTGTCCTTCCTGAATTGATCCAAAGGGACCGGTACAAGGAAATCCTGGAGATCGTCACATGCCTCGTCAGCCACCTTGATCGTAAAGGCCCCCTATCTGCCCATGCGGAACAGGCTCTGGGGATCATCGGGAACGAGAAGGTCTTCAGTGTTTTGAAGGCTAAATTCATGGGAGGCCAAAAAGAGACATGCCTTGCCGTGGGGTCTATCTTCCTTAAACTGGGGAAGAAATCCCTCCGTCACCTGCGCTATTCCCTGGAGAAAAGCGACGACATGGTGGTGATCAAAACTGCTTTTGAAATCCTTATGCAGATCGATCCTGATGCCATCAACACCCTTTTTCACACAACGGATCGAAAGCAGATTCCGACGGAGAAGGCCGTCCGTTTCATCCGGGCCCTGAGCGAAATAAAAGGCGAGGCGTGGGCCAAACCGCTGGACCAAGCCCTGCGCGCCTATCTCCGCGACGAAAACCCTCGCCTGAGAGAGGAGGCCCTAATGGCTTATTACAAGATCGCGGGCGACGGGGGGGAAAAACTCTATCTCACGCTCCTCAATGATCCGGATATCGGCGTTCAGAAGAGCGCCATCCAATGTTTGGGAAGGATCAAGAGCCATGCTGGCCTCGAGGAATTCCTCGCCATGCTGAAAGAGCTGGAAGACGCCCCCTCGCACAGGGTCAGGCTCATCGAGGCCGCTCTCCTGAGCGCTCTCGGGTATTACGGAAACATCGAAAGGCCAGGGGAAGCGGGGTCCCTTGAGGAATTTCTATTGGAGATGTTGAACGGGCAACTGAACCTCGGCCCCCTGAGGTTCCTCAAGAAAAAGAAAACCACGATGAGCCGGGGATCTGTTGCCGCAATCTGCGAGACCCTTGGGAAGATAGGAACCGACAAATCCCGCGACATTCTCCAAAAGCTGGAGAAGCAGAACGAGGACCTCTGGAAAAGAAAGGCTGGAGAGGCCCTCATCAGGATAGGAGAAAGAGAAGATCGTCCCCAGGCTCAGTAGAAAAGAAGACGCCTCGAAAGAACGCCCTGATAAACCGCACCTCTCTCATCATCCAGACCCACCGACGAGACCCTGAAGCAAAGATAAGCCTTAAAGATCCAATCCGGTGTGAAGTTTGCCCCCGAGAAAACCCTAGAAAAGTGTTGCGGAAAAAAGGAGGAAAAGGATAATATTCCGACTGCCTAAGGGGTTTGGTGCGCTTTGACCGCGGATCGCCGAAAGGTCGAATGCGTGAAGACACCGGATTCACGCTGAAAAATACCAAGGACGGAAAAAGAAAGAGACAAGGAGGAGTTGCCTATGGACTGGGGAATGGAAAATCGTCTGGCAAGGCTGATTCAGTCGGACGGCCATTGTATGTTTCTGCCGATCGATCACGGCTATTTCCAGGGACCCACCTCCCGATTGGAGAAACCCGGAGATACGATACGGCCGCTGGTTTCAATGGCGGACGGCCTGTTCGTGACCCGGGGGGTGCTCCGGGCGTGCGTGGACAGCAGGAAATCCCCGCCCGTCATCCTGCGGGTCTCCGGCGGCACGAGCATCATCGGCAAGGACCTCTCCCACGAGTCGCTGATCACCTCGATCCGGGAGGCGATCCGCCTGAACGTGGCCGCTGTGGGCATATCGATTTTCGTGGGAAGCGAATACGAGTATGATTCTCTCCTCAACCTGGGGAAGCTGGTGGACGAATGTGAAGACTACGGCATTCCGGTCATGGCCGTGACAGCCGTGGGCAAAGAACTGGAAAAGCGGGATGCCCGGTATCTCGCCCTGAGCTGCCGGATCGCCGCCGAATTCGGGGCCAAGGTCGTCAAGACCTACTGGTGCGAGAACTTTGATAAGGTGACGAACGGCTGCCCTGTGCCGGTGGTCATAGCCGGAGGCCCGAAGTGCGAGACCGAGAGGGAGGTCTTCGAATTCGTCCACGACGGGATGCAAAAGGGCGCCATCGGCGTGAACCTGGGCCGGAACATATGGCAGCACGAGTACCCGGTTGCCATGATGAAGGCGCTCCGCGCCATCATCCACAAAAAGGCGACGGTTCAGGATGCCCAGGAGATCTTTGGAAAGGAAAAGGCGAAGAAGAATTAGCCGCTTTTCATGCAAAACCGCTACAGCGAAAAGGAAGCCGCGAAGTGGATAGGGGAGCATCCGGGCATGCCGGAAGCCCGTGCCCGGAGGGTGTACACCGCCAGGCTGATCGGCAGCGACCCGGCCCTGGTCCTTCACGGCGGCGGCAACGTGTCTGTGAAGAGCCTGATCCGCACGGTCGTGGGGGAGGAGATCGAAGCGCTTTTCGTGAAAGGAAGCGGGACGGATCTGGCCACCGTGACAGAGGAATCCTTTTGCTGCCTGGACCTGCGTTCCCTTCGCAGGCTCCGTTCCCTGGAGTCCATGGACGATGAAGAGATCGAGAATCAACTGGCCATACACCGCCTCTCTGCAAGATCCCCCGATCCCTCGGTGGAGGCCCTCGTTCATGCTTTCCTGCCCCACACCTACATCGACCACACCCATGCGGACAGCATCCTTGTGTTGACCCATCAAAAGGGGGGACAAGACCTTGTCCGGGAGGTCCTCGGCCCAAAGGCGGCGGTCATTCCGTATGCCATGCCCGGGTTTCCCCTGGCAAAGGCGGTGATCGCGGCCTTCGAAGCGGAGCCGGAAGTCAATGCCATCGTCGTCGGAGATCACGGCATTTTCACGTTCCATGAGGACTGCCGGGCCTCCTACGAGAGGATGATCGGGTACGTGAGCCAAGCCGAGGCTTATATCGCGGAGAAGCTGAAGGACAAGCCCGGGATCTCCCTAAGGGCGGATCGCCCTCAGCCGGCTGACCCGGATTCAGCCCTTGCCCGTTGCGCACCCGTTATCCGCGGGGCATGCTCCTTCTGCGAGTCCTCGACCCTGCGGCGTCGTTTTCTTGTCGAAGCCCGGACCGCCCCGGCCCTTGTGGAGGCCTCCTTGCGTCCGGATGCCAGAGCCCTTTGCGAGAGCGGGGTCTTGACCCCGGACCACGCCATCCGCACCAAGAACAGGATGGTCTTCCTAGACCATGTGCCGGAAAAGAACGACGACCTGAAACAGACGGTCGCCCGGAGTGTCGAAGCGTTCACCGCCCACTACCGGCAGTATTTTCAGGAGCAGAGCCGGAATCGAGGATTCAGCGGGCAGATCCTCGACCCTTACCCGCGTCTGTTCCTGGTGGCGGGGCTGGGGCTCATCGCCCTGGGTTTCACCCACAAGGAGGCCCGCATCAACGCAGACATCGGGGAACACACGGTTCTCGCCAAGGTCCAGGGAACGGCCCTGGGAGGGTATGTTCCCATCTCCGAAGAGCACGCTTTCGACATGGAATACTGGCCCCTGCAGCAGAAAAAAGTGCTCACCCCGGGCCCATCTCTTTTGGAAGGCCAGATCGCTGTCATCACGGGCGCAGGGGGAGCCATCGGGGTCGGCATTGCGAGGCAGCTTCACAGGGCGGGAGCATTCGTGGTCCTGACCGATATCGATACGGCCCGTCTCGAACACGCCCTGTCGATTCTCCGCTCCGAAGTGGGAGAGGAGCAGATCCACGGGCTCGACCTTGACGTCAGCGATTACTCTTCGGTTGAAAAAAGTTTCCGGGAAATATGCCGCCGCGTCGGGGGTATTGACCTGGTGGTTCCAAACGCGGGCATGGCCCACGTCGCCCGGATCGAGGACCTCGACCCGGTACGGCTCGACGAGGTTCTGGCCGTCAATCTCAAGGGGACCTTTACCGCCATCAAGGCGGCCATACCGGTATTCAGAAGGCAGGGAACGGGCGGAAATATTGTGGTCATCAGCTCCAAGAACGTCTTTGATCCAGGCCCGGCTTTCGGCGCTTACAGCGCTTCCAAGGCTGGGGCTCACCAGCTGTCCAAGATCGCGGCCATGGAACTCGCCGAGATCGGGGTGCGGGTCAACATGGTCAATCCGGACGCGGTCTTCGGAGATGAAAAAGTTTGCTCAGGCCTGTGGGACCTGGTCGGCCCGGAGCGGATGAAATCGCGGGGACTCGACCCCGAGGGGCTCAAAGCTTATTATTGCCAGCGGAGCCTCCTCAAAAAGGAGGTCCTTGCCGAGCATGTGGGGAACGCGGTGGTCTTTTTTGCGAGCGAACTGACCCCCACCACGGGGTCCACCCTGCCCGTGGACAGCGGAATCCCGGGCGCATTCCCAAGGTAGTTCCTTCATTGCCGTCCAGGTCGCGGCCCTGCAAGTTCACGGCATCGTTCTTGGACAGGCATGGTGTGAAGGTTCTCCTTCGACACGAAGCGAACCACAAAAAACGATGGAGCGTTGA
>JAGUZM010000499.1 GCA_020060805.1 Deltaproteobacteria bacterium
AGGGGCTGAACCTTTACCTGGAGCCGATGCCGAAAAAAGGGGTGGCGGGGTTGACCCTCAGCCTTAATGAGCTGGCAAAACCGCTCATGTTGTGCGGCACCCTTTCCGACCCGTCCGTCTCTTTCGACCCGAGCAAGACGGCGGTGATCCTGGGAAAAGCGGTCGGGGGGTTTGTTCTGCTCGGCCCTCTGGGTCTTTTGGGCGCCCTCGCGGGAAAGACTTCAGAGCCGAACCCCTGTGCCGCTGCCCTCAAGGCGGCAAAAAAAGGCGTCAAGGAGAGCGACCTGAGGAGGAGGGATGAGAGGAGTGGAAGGAGCGAAACCGGGGGAAGGAGTCCGCAGGGCCTCTATTCCGGTCCTTGATTCCACCAGCCTGAGGGTGATTTCTTGGCTGAAAGGAAGAGAGAGGTTTGAATCATACTCTCAAAGTTGTGTGCCTGTTTTCAGAGAGATTCCGGGCCCGCTTTGCAGCCCGGGATCGTACATCAACCATGAAGGAGAAATGCCGATGAAAAGAGTAGGAGCCAAAAAAGGTTGCGCGTTTCTGGGTTTTGTTTTTGCGGTCCTGATGATGAACGCCTGTGCCATCACAGGAGGGGGCTTTCATGTGGGTGGCCCGCCTCCGCAACCTGCTGGTGGGCCGCCGCCGCACGCCCCTGCACACGGTTACCGGGCGAAGTACAAGTACCATTATTACCCCACAGCGTACGTCTATTTTGACGTGACGAGAAACGTGTACTTCTACCTCGAGGGCACGGCGTGGCGAACGGCCGTTGTCCTGCCCGAAGTCTACAGGGTCAAAATCAGGGAAGTGGAATATGTCATGATCGACATGGATGATGACAGGCCCTATGTCGCTTTCGAGGAGCACAAGAAAAAGTTCCCTCCAGGCCAGATGAAAAAGAAGGGGAAGAAGAACTGATCCGGCAGGGCATATCCCTCCCGTCCCCGGCCGAGCCGCTGAGGCGAAGGAGCAGTTTTTCAGCCTGACGGCGTTTCGTACTCAAAAAAGGAGCCAGGGCGCGGCAAGATCCGCCCGCCCCGCACTCCCTTGTTGAGCGAGCTGAGCCCATCACGCCATAAGCCCAGCCCCATTGCGTCACATCCCCCGCCGCACCAACCCCCGGCGCGAAGGCCGGGGGAGCCATCCGTCCCCGGCAGCAGGCCTGCAGCGGAATGGGCGCTCTTGAGGAAGCGAGAAGGCTTAACCAGGCCGAGCAAAGTCGCCTCTAACAGGAAAATAACTGTGCAAAGTGAAGATAGTTTAGGTATGCTGTAGGGAAACAGAACCTCGCGGCCACAAATGGGAAGAGAGGGAAGGGCGGGCGTTCAAAGGCCGGGAGGGAACGATTTTTTCCAGAAAGGTGCAGGGAAGCGATGGAACTCCATTTTAACATCAATAACGGCCCTGTCGACGACGTGATCGAACAACTCATGAACATGGCTGAAAACATCGAGCAGAAGGGGATCGTGCGGGAAATGATTTTGGCGGCCCTCAAAGCAGGGCAGGAATCCTCTGATAAAGCAGACCTCAAATTGATGAATTCAACCCTCAAGGAAATGAGGTTTACGGCAAAGGTCTTTGAGCCTTACCGCAGGATCAGAAAAGTCACTGTCTTCGGGTCGGCCAGGACTCAACCCCATGAGCCCATCTACGGGATCGCACGCTCCCTGGGTCGAAAACTGGCAGACGCGGGATACATGGTCATCACCGGAGGAGGGCCGGGGATCATGCAGGCGGTGAACGAGGGAGCCGGGAAGGAGCGGTCTTTTGGCGTCAATATCCGGCTGCCCTTTGAACAGAGAATGAATCCCATCGTGGACGGAAACCCCCGCAGCATCACCTACAAATACTTCTTCAACCGGAAGGTCGCCTTCCTGAAAGAGACGGATGCCGTGGCCCTGTTTCCCGGAGGCTTCGGCACCCTGGATGAGGCGATGGAAACCCTGACCCTCCTTCAAACCGGGAAAAGAGACCCCCTGCCCCTTGTGCTTGTTGATGAGCCCGGAGGCACTTACTGGACGCGGTGGATCCGTTTTATGCAGAACGAGCTCATGACCGAAGGCTACATCAGCAACAGTGATCTCCACCTTTTCGAGCGGGTGGAATCCGTGGATGAGGGGATCGACAAAATCCGCAGCTTCTACATCCGGTACCACAGCTTGCGCTACGTGGGGGAGCGGTTGGTTCTGAGACTCACTTCGAGGATTGGTGAGGAAGCGCTGCAGGAGCTGAGAGACGGATACGCCGATCTTCTCGTCCCGGGTGGTGAAATCATGCCTTCCGGTCCGCTTCCGGAGGAGAGGGACGAACCCGATATCGCCGGCTTCCCGAGAATCGTCGTTGATTTCAATCGGAGGGACTTCGGCAGGCTCCGGAAGCTGATAGATGCGATTAACGCCGCCTCCTGAAAAGGACTGGATGCCGTCTTTTCACAGCCCGTTTCCCGATGACTCCCCAGGTATCCGAAAATTGCACAAAAGTGCACGTTTTTCGGCTCAAAAAGGGGCCAAAGCTTCCTTTCTTTAGATCTAACTGCCTAATAACACAGCATAAGTCATAAGCTCCCAGTTTTGGAATATTTCTTGCGTATCCCATAATGCGGGGCAGCCTTATAGCGGATAAGGCGTGCCATCAGGAGCAGGGAAAAGCACGAGGTTTCCGTGGGAGCCAGACGCATCAGGATACTCTTTGTCCCGGACGGTGAAGGAGGAGTCAAACAGGTCGCCATATCCTTGCCTCTCCTCGTTCTGGTGCTCTTCATCCTGGCCTGCTCGGCGGCGAGTGCTTGTTTCCTCATAAGGGATTACTTGCGGATTTCAGCCCAAATGCCTCAACTTTTCGAAACCCAAAAAGAAAGAGACTTGAGGGAGAGGGAGTTCGCCCATCTTCGCTTAAGGGTTGATCAGCTCGACGACAAGGTTGAAGCACTCCTTTCCCTCGACGAAAAGCTCAGGACCGTGGCGGACCTTGAAGCGAATCACCAGGATGTGGGGATGCTCGCTATGGGAGGGTCGGAACTCAAATCGGCCCAACCCGCGGAGCAGGGCGGTGTCGCCGGAACCGAGGCGACCCTCGTTCCGATCCAGGGCGATGCGGTCGTGGAAAGAAGAGCAGGGGAACTGAAAAGGGTAAGCGATGAATCGCCCCTATTCCCGACGCACAGCCAGGTCCTTTTCGGCACCAGAACGCCCCGCTGGCCGGCGAAAGGCTTCATCCTGGCCGGGTTTGGGACTCGGGTTTCGCCGGTGTCAGGGCAAACGGAATTCCATAAAGGGATCGACATCTCCACACGCCTGCACGCGCCGGTTGTGGCCGCCTCGGACGGTGTGGTCACGTCTGTGGGTTGGGAACCGGGTTTGGGGAGGGTTCTCTCGATCAACCACGGCTTCGGGTTGACGACGTTTTACGGGCGCCTGGAGGAGATATCTGTCATTGAGGGAGAGTACGTTAGAACGGGGAAACAGATCGCAGTGGTGGGGAATGGAGACCTGAACGGTCCTCATCTTCACTACGAGATCAGGTTGGGCGGCGTTGCAGTGAATCCCCTCCAGTTCGCTCCGGAGGAAACCCACCTCCGCCATGCCTCCTTTTCGCGTTGAAATGGATTTTTCTTCATAAACGGCGCTTCCAACTTGCCCCGCCTTGCCCCACCTTGCGGGTTTGACCTTGTCATCAATCGTGACTATACTGCCCCATGCGGCCGGTATGCCGACGATCCCCAAAGGCATTCCAGGCCCAGTCCGAAAATGGGGGTGAGAGCATGTTGCGATTGGAACGTATAAGCAAATTGACACCGGAAGAAGTGATCAAAGAGGTGAAGCGGTCATTCGGAGAAGGTGGGCTCGGGCTCACGTTGAAGGAGGACGCCCCAGGGTGCGTGACTTTTGAGGGCGGTGGTGGTTACGTCACGGCGAATGTCTGCCAGGAAGCAACCGGGACGCGGGTTGATCTGGTGACGCAGGAATGGGACTACCATGTGAAGCAATTCGCCGCCAAGCTGCGCTGACCGGGACCGGTCGGCTCTTTCGTTCTCAGGCTGCGTGGGCCGGGCTGTTTTGAGCGTTAAGGAGATCGGCGATGAAGAAGGCCAGAGCACTCCCAGAGGCGAAAATCCGAAAAGCGGTCACGGATTTCCTCAAGAATTTCCCTTTTTTCGAAACCCTCACTTCCGAAGAGCTTCTCATTGCGGTGGAACACATCAACTTCCTGGAGGTGGAGCCCAAGACGATCCTTTTCAGGGAAGGAGACGACGCGGATTCCGTCTATTTTGTGATCGAGGGGAAGCTGGATGTCATCAAAGAGTCCGCGCGCAAGGGATCCAAATCCGAGTACGTCCTGATCAGCACCCTTTCCCAGGGGCGGTCCATCGGTGAAATGTCTGTGATCGACAAAACGCCCAGGTCCGCGACGGTCAGGGTGCGTGAAAAGGCGGTTCTCGCCTCTTTGAAAGCGGACGGCTTTGACCTGCTCCTGCTCAACCACCCCAAAGTGGGCATCAAGATCCTGAAAGGGATCACCCGGTTGCTCAGCATGAATCTGAGGAAGACGTCGGCGAGGCTGGCAGAGTACATGCTGCCCGTGAGCTGAACCCCTGCCGATGGTGAGTTTCTATTTGAACGAAGGTTTTCGCTTCTCCAGAAAAGCCTTGATCCCCTCCTGACCATTGGGATGATCCGCACACCATGCGAGGAACTCCCTCTCTTTTTCCAGCTGCCGCTCGAGAGCGGTATTGAAGGAATCGGTGAAGAGTTTCTTGGACGCGGCAAAAGAGGAAAGAGGCCTCGTGCGGATTTCCTGGACCATTTCCACCGCCCGGTTGAAGGAGCGGCCATCCGGCACAACCTCTGTGACGAGTCCCCACGCCAGTGCCTGCTCCGCGCTGATGGGTCGATCGAAGGCGGCGATTTCCATGGCCTTTGCAAGCCCCACAAGCCTGGGAAGCGTGTAAGTCCCTCCCCCGTCGATGCTGAGACCGTTGCTTGTGTATGCCTGTCTCAGGACGGCCGACGACTCAATGACCCTGAAATCGCAAGCAAGGGCCATGGAAAAACCTCCCCCCGCGGCGAGGCCGTTTATCGCGGACACCACGGGCTTGGGCATGCGCCGTATCTCCAGGATCGCCTGGTGATATTTTGCGGCGAGAGAATGAAACAGGGCCCCAAACCCTTTGCCTGATCCCGCCAGCCACTTGAGGTCTCCTCCGGCGCAAAAGGCCTTACCCTCGCCGGTGATAACCACACCGGAGACAGAGCCTTCCTTGGCCAGGTCTGTCAGGGTATGAGCGAGAAAGCTGATCATCTCGAGGCCGAAAGCGTTGAAGTTGGCCGGCCTGTTGAGGCGTATCCTGGCTACTCCCTCAGCGACTTCTAATCGGATCGGTTCATCCATGCTTTGGTCTCCTTCTAATGCGTGTTAGGCCCTTTCTCGCCTCACCCTTGCCCTGGGTTGGAGGGGCCATCATTCGAAGTGTCGCGGGGAGAGGCGCGGTCACCAGGTCGCTTCTTGGGTAAATCATACCTGTCGATGAAGTAGAGCGTCGCCCCCACAGGGGCAAAAGAGATGAACAGGATGTTCAGCACCGGGATCAGGAAAGGGAGCCCGAATCCAAGGTGGAAAAAAAGATTCTTCATGAGCCATCGCCATCTCTCTCTGAAGGGGACAAACCGGCGAGCGGGGGTCAGGTCCGTGTTGTCCCAGGCAACGAATACCGCTGCGACGGCCGAAGAGACGACGGCCAGGGCCGGTCCGAGCGGGGTCAGCCACCCGATGAACAGGATCAGGAGAGAGAGGAGGATGGGGATAAAGGCCCTGGGCACCTCCTGCTTGATAAGGTAGACGAACCTGGCCATCGGAGGGGTCTTGGCAGGTTCAATCACCGATCCCAGGACCATGCGCTCGGTGATCCGGGACATGTGATCCATGATGAGGACGCTGAAAAAGATTTGTGAGAGAATGTAGGAAAGGAAAGCGGCAACGACCACGAGGAGGAGCGAGATGAGCCAGGAGACCAGCATCCATAACCAGACGATCCACGGGCTCTCGGGCTTCGTCCACAGGAGTTCCATGATCTCCCTGTGTTGGGTGAGGATGAGGGTGGTCATGAGAGCCATGACGGCCAGGGCCAGCACGAACCGGACGGCGCCCCAGACAAAAAGCTTACCCGTGCGCAGCCCGAGCCTCAGCCCGCGAAATTGATAGAGCAAGCCGTTGAAAATACCCACTGACCATGCCTCGTGTCTTATTCTAAGCCCTTTGCGGGGTGCCGAACAACCCCTTTGACAGTATCCCGGGTCCGTGTTCGCCCCGTCATCCCCTTGCACCTCAACCGCATCCCGCGCATCCGGCTGGGGCTGGCGTGGAAGTCATAAGGGCTTTTTCTTTCCGTCATGGGAGGTCTTATATCCTCGCACCCCCTGCTTTGCAAGAGGATTTCAGTGAAGCGGCACAGGATGGCACATGATTTCTCAAGACTCGGGGTCGAAGCCTGAAGACGGCGTTGACAGGGAAAGAGTGGTTATCCTATGATAAGCTGGGCAGGGTTCGGCAGCGCTTGCATCCAAGCACCTCCCAACCCCAAGCATGAATCTGCGATGAGCAAACAGGGGTATCCCATGACCGAATGGAAAAGGAGTTCCTGCGCTCTCTGCTACCACAATTGCGGAATCGAGATTAAGACGGCGGGCCACCGAATCGTGGAGGTTCGTCCGGACCGGGAGCACCCCCGAACCAAGGGTTATATCTGTCGGAAGGGGATGCGGATCGGACATTACCAGGACCACCCGGAGCGGCTCACCACGCCGTTGAAACGGGACGGGGATCGTTTTGTGGAGATATCCTGGGAAAAGGCCGTATCGGAAATCGCGGAGAAGCTCTCATCTATCCTGGAGAGACACGGGCCCCGGTCCTTGGCATACATGGGTGGCGGAGGGCAGGGCTGCCACATCGAAGCGGGATTCGGCCGGACCTTTCTCACCGCTTTAGGCTCATCTTACCACTATTCGGCCCTGGCCCAGGAGTTGAGCGGGCTTTTCTGGGTGAACGGGAGAGCCTTCGGCCGGCAGAACATGCACCTGGG
>JAGUZM010000101.1 GCA_020060805.1 Deltaproteobacteria bacterium
AACGCTGTTCCCGTAGGTGAGGCTCTGAAGCGGGCCGAAGGGAAGGTAAGAGATGTTGTCTGCCAGGACCTGGGTGGCGCTGTCCTTGGTGCTCGTCACCTTCCTGATCCTTGCCGCTGTGTCCAGGTCATAGGTCAAGGCCCGGCCGCTCGGATAGGTCATGGATGTGAGAACGCCCGCAGGATCGTAGGTATACTGGGTCGTGTAGGTGATTCCTCCGATGGTTCTTGCTTCGCTCCTGAGGCTCCCGGTCTCGTCGTAAGAATACTCCGTGGTGCCGCCCGGATCAGCCATCCCCGTGAGCCTTCCCTTCCCGTTGCTCCCCCCGTCATAGGTGTAGGAGACGTTCTGCGTTTGGTCAGGGAAACGAATGGCTGTCAGCCGGCTCAGGCTGTCGTAGGTGTAGGTCGCTGTGATGCCGTTGGCATCGGTCTTAGACGACATGTTGCCGGCGCTATCATGGGTGTAGCGGGTGGTGTTCGTATCCGGCGATACGGTGGTCACGAGGTTGCCCAGGTCGTCATAGGCGTAGGTGGTGGTGTGGTTTTCCGCGTCCGTCACGCTGATGAGATTGTCGTGGCTGTCGTAGGCATAGCGCGTCGTGCCGTTCGTCGGCTCAAGGACGGTGCTAAGCCTGTTGAAATCATCGTAACTGTAGACTGTGACAAGGCTGTTCGGATCCTGGCTTCGGATGAGGTTCCCGTTGGCATCATACCCCCTTTCATCAAAACCCCCTCCGGGATACAGAACCTTCTTGAGCCGGTTGTGATCATCGTATTCAAGATTCACAAGCCTTTTAAGCGCCCCGTCGCTGCCGTGAACTTCCTCCCTGGTCCGGTTCCCTTCCGTATCATAGAAGTAAAGGATGTAGTTTCCCGCGCTATCCTCAACCCTTGCCAGGAGCCCTGACGGCGTGTAGCTGTTGGTGATGCTCCTTCCATTGGGAAGGGTGGTCCTGAGGAGGTTTCCCACATCGTCATAGGCGAAGAGCGTGGTACGGCCCGCTACGCTCCTGGAGACGAGCCTTCCCATCACATCATAGAGAAGAGCCGTCGCGTTGCCGTTGGCATCCCGGATCTCCCCGGGCTTGCCGAAGGCATTGTACCCGCTGAAGAGCGTTTCGTTCCCAAGGCTGTCCACAATCCTTCTCAACATACCCCGGTTCAGTCCCTGGGTCGGGTCGTTGGGGTAGTACTCGAAGGTCGTGATGTCCGTAGCATCCGTCCTAGGCCCGTTGATCTCCGTGACCTGGCCGAGGCTGTTGTAAGCGTAAGCAGTGGTTCTGCTGACAGGGCCGGCCCCTGAGTACCCGGTCTCGGTCCTGGTGAGAAGATTGCCTTTGCCGTCATAGGTGAAGCTCGTCACGGCGGCTTGCCCGGGATTGGCGATGCTCTGTTTTGTGATGGAGGCGATGAGGTTATAGGTCGGGTGATAGGTGTAGGTGGTTATTCGCTGATTGGGTGTGCCCGCAGCTTCCTTCTTTGTGAGCACATTGCCCCGGTCATCGTAGGTGTACAGGGTGACCGTCCCTTCGGCATCCGTTTCCCTGTCCACGTAAAGCCTCTGGCTCAGGACGTAGTCTTTTCCGAGGTTTCCGAGGCAGCTGCCGCACCCGCTTCCGGAGGCGGCTTTCACACGGCCGATCCCATTGGCCACAAAAAGCTTGAAGGTGGTGGTTCTTCCCAGGGAGTCTGTGACCCTCCGGACAAAGTTATCCGCGTAGGCGACATCGATCCTCTTCGATCCCCCGGCTCCCTCGGACCGCACAGCCCTGTCCTGGCCATCGTAGGCAAAGGTCGCGGAGCGAGTGCCGTTCTCATCGATGATGCCTGTCAGGTTGTGGGTGTCGGCGGGATCTCCGTAGAGGTAGGTTCTTGTCCGGAGTGCGGGGTTTGTGACGCCTGTGAGGTTCCCCCCGCTGTCATAGGCATAGGTAAACCGACCCACCGGCGAAGTGAGGATACTCACCCTTCCCTGAGCATTGTAGGCGAACTCAAGACGCCTCCCGAAGTTGTCTTCCACAAAGCTCGGTTTTCCGCCGGAATAACCCAAGGTCTGGGAATGACCGTTTCGGTCCATAACCTGAATCAACTTACCTGAAGAATCAAAGGAGAGCGTCTTGCCGTCCGGCTCGCTCAGCTTGTACCCGCCTGATACCGGTTCGATCACTCGCACCTGATCCGCCTCTGAAAGGTACTTGCCCTGGCCGTTGCTGACAAAATGGATGTCCCCTCCATCTGCCTGGGTCAGGATTACCTTGTTGGTCGCAAAGCTGAGGCGTTCCGAAAAAGAGCCCGACCAGCCGTAGCCGAGGATGTCGTTCCTTGTGCTCTTGCTGTTGTAGTTGCGGGCGAAACTCAAAGGAAGTCCGGGGCCTTCGATGCGAAGGTCGACTTCTCTCTGGTACTTGTTCCCCACGGCAAAGTTGATGGGGTTGCCTGCGTTTGGACGGATCTCGCAAGAACCGGAGCCTTCTCCCAGGTTCTTAGCCACCTGGAGCGATGTGACTTCGAAGGTTCCTTGCACCCACTGGGACCAGGCCTGGTTGTTTGCCTGGGCGTTCACGTAAATCGTGTGGGTTCCCGAGGAAAAAGACCCTGCCTTGAGCATCCCCGGCCCCCAGTACCAATCGGAGAGCTTCCAACTGATGCTGGTGCCTTCAAAAGTCTGGTAGCCATAGCGATTACCCAGCCCCTGCCCGTCGATGTATACATAGACGGTCCCTTCGCTTCCACTGACATTCTCTTTGAAGGTCGCAGTGCCGGTAATGTCAAAACTCCCCTCGACCTGACCGGGGCTGTTCACGGACACTTTCGGCGTATTGTCGATGGTGAATGTTCCCTCAGCCCACTCAGACCAGGCGGCATTGTTCGCCTGGGCACGTGCATAAATGGTGTGAGTTCCTTGCGACATCGATCCAGCATTCGGTTTTGCACCCCATCTCCACTCGGAGAGGTTCCAGGTGATGTTTGTGCCTTCAAAGGTCTGGTAACCCCATTGATGCCCGACGTCTGTCCCGTCCACATGGACATAGACAGTCCCCTCAGTTCCACCCACGTTTTATTTGAAGGTCGCAGTGCCGGTAATGTCAAAGGCCCCTTGCACCTGGCCCGGGCTGTTCACGGTCACTTTCGGCGTGTTGTCAATCGTGAATGTTGCCTCAGCCCACTCAGACCAGGCGGCATTGTTCGCCTGGGCGTTCACGTAGATCATGTGGGTTCCCTGTGAGAACCCGCCCGCGTTCAGCATCTTCGGACCCCAGTACCAATCGGATAGTTTCCAGCTGATGCTCGTACCTTCGAAGGTCTGATATCCCTGCCGGTGGGCAAGGTCCTTCACGTCAATGTAGACATAGACAGTCCCCTCAGTTCCACCCACGTTCTCTTTGAAGGTGGCAGTGCCGGTAATGTCAAAGGCCCCTTGCACCTGGCCCGGGCTGTTCACGGTGACTGTCGGGGTGTTGTCGATGGTGAACGTTGCTTGGCTCCAATCAGACCACGCACCATTGTTCGCCTGGGCGTTCACGTATATGGTGTGGGTCCCCTGGGAAAAAGCTCCGGCATTCAGCAACCCCGGCCCCTGCCAAAACTGGGAGAGTTTCCAACTGACGCTAGTGCCATCGAATGTCTGGTAGCCATAGCGATTACCCAGCCCCTGCCCGTCGATGTATACATAGACGGTCCCTTCGCTTCCACCCACGTTCTCCTTGAATGTGGCTGTTCCCGTGATGTCAAAAGCCCCTTGCACCTGACCGGGACTGCTCACGGTCACTGTGGGGGTGTTGTCAATATTGATCGTGGTTGTGCTGCTGGATGAGTCCCCCTCGGAATCGACGGCTGTGGCAGTGAAGGTGTGATTCCCTTGACTCAATGAGCCGCCATTGACAGTGGTTGACCAACTGGCAGTCCCATTCCCTGAAACCCTGTTCATAAGGCTGGCCCCCTGGTACACATAGAGGGTGCCTGAATTGACCTCTGTACAGTTGTTAGAACCGGGCGGATTACAATGTTGGTAAGTGGTGAAGGACGCTGACGCGTTGAGAGCTATGGGACCTTGATTCCCTGAAGCAGATATGCTGGCGATTGTAGCCCACGATGGAGTCGGGAAGAGAGACAGGGCAAGGACAAGAACTATGATTGCCGGGAGGGCTGATTTCTTGACTGAGGGCTTGGCGTGGGCCTGCTGACGCGAAATGGACCAATGCGGTGTCCTTTTCATCGGACCATCTCCTTTCCGGAAATGATGTTCACGAATTATTTAGCTGCCCAAAACCAATGCGACATCAGACATTGTATTGCAACCCACTCACCCCGCCCTCTCCCCCGACTACGGGGGAGAGGATAAAGGTGAGGGGGTATATGTGAGATTAGCGGTAGGTGATACGAAACTTCTGCTGCATGTAATCCATGAAATCGTTTCCATGCTGAACGTTCAGAATCCACATCTGGTAATGTTTTTCGTAAGGGATGCCGTTGGCCTCGACGTAGTTCGTGGGAAAAAAGAGGAGGGGTATCCTCGCCATCTGGTACCCGCTCGTGAGTTGGCCGATTGCCGCGGAGAGAACGCTCCATGGCAAACTCTCCGCCTTTGTCACCAGGACCTTGATCCCGTTCAAGAGCTCGGAGAGGTTAAAACCCAGGCTGGAATGATTGACGATCAATATCGCGTTGAGCTGATCCTCGTGACACAGGGAATAAATCTGCCAGTTTCTCACCAGCCCGACCCGGGCATAAGCCTCTTCCACGGATCGATCGCGGTCCCCGTCCGGCCCTATGGAAAGGGCGTCAAGGAGAAGCCCTCCTGACTCGTGCCTGTAGAAGCGGTTGAACTCCCACAGATCCGCCTCCGAGCTTTCAGTGAGGGACCAGCCTTCAGGCAGGTCCGTGGCTACGGAGAGCGTCGTGTAAGGGAGGTAGGCAAAGACGTCGAGGGAGCAGCCCCCCGGATTCCCGAGTTCTTTGGCGAACCCTCCGAAGACCCTGTCGGGGAACTTGTTTTCGGGGCGGAAATAGCACATCACGTAGTCCATGTACGCTGAAGGCAGGTGGTGCATGTCGTTGAGGTAGTACATCATCTGCTTCAACACGGCAAAACCCGTCCGCTTGCTTTCCATCTTCAAGGCGGCATGATGGTGAATCATCCATGCCCGCTCGTACGCTCTGACCATCGAGATGTGGCCGTAGATGCGCCCGTTCTTCTGGTAGGTGAAATGCTTCGCGATCTCCGGGTGTTCCTGATAGACCTTATGGTATGTTTCCTTGAAGGTTTGCCTTTGAGCCTGTATAAGCCGGTACTTTTTCGAATAGATAAAGCCGGCGTGAAAGAAAAACTCCCAGAGGGCATCCATATCCACCTCTGTGGCGATGCGGGCGCAAGGGTCCAGGGCGTTTGTGAGGATGTGGGTGAGACGGCTGTAGGCGTCGATATCCATGTCCAGAATGGCTATGCCGGCCTGGATCTCCTTCCCTTCATGCTCCTTGCAGTAAATGACCTGGCCAGAGCAACTCATCTTAAGGGCCCCTGCGAATTCGATCGTCACTTCAGGGATGACCATCCCCGCAACCAGCACCCTCTCATCCGGGTCTTCACATACCGAGAAACCGGATGTCGAGATGTCGCCGATCTCCCGCTGGACCTTTTTGCCCAAGAGAGGGTGGTAGAAAACGAGCTGGGGAGAAGGCACCAGCCGCTGGCGGACGTTCCTGATCCGCTTGTTCTTGAACCGCCTGATCTTTTCCTCCAGGGGAGCGACGACGATCTCTCTTTCCGATGAGTTGCCCGTCTGCCGGACAAACCGGCACGCCCCTGAGTAGACCAGCTTGTTCCCCAGTCTCAGGTGCACGATCCCCAGCTCTTCCGGGTTGAACCATCGGAATGAGGACGATGAATCTGGCTTCACTTTCAGCCGGAACCCGACCGGGCTGAAATCCTCCAGCGTTCCCGAGGCCTGAAACCCGCTCTGCACGAAATCAGCACTCACTTCCGCTGAGGGGTAGCGCCTTGCGCTGCGCATGCCCACGGCATAGTTGGCTTCCGGAAGTTCGATGGTCAGGGATTCTTCATTCATCTCCCTGAGCAAGCCGGGGACCATGATCATGGAGCGGCGGTCATCGATGATGAGGCAGGAAAACTCGATCTTGTCCAATTCAAGGCTGGAAACCCGGTCATCCGCCCAGTGGCAGGTCAGGGTCTTTCCTGCACAGGGATCCGGATAGGCCTTCAGGAGAAGGCTTTCCTTGTAAGCGCTCTGCTTCAAGAGGACATAAACGCAGCGATCCATGAAGTGGATATGATTGATGGTGTTCGTCAGCGCTTCCGGTTCGACGGTCGGAGCCTGCTCCGTGGCGGCCACCCTTTCCTGGTTCCTGAAAAGCCAGGGTGGAAGCCAGGTCTTGGCTTCGGGAAGGATTCTGAGTGTGCCGGACCTGGTCGATACCGTTTCCACAGAGATGCCTAATTCCATGTTTGTTTCTCCTGTGTCGAAACCCGTTGAGCGCGATGCAGCAGCTAAAGCCGACATTGATTAGCCCTGTGAAGCAACGGTTTGTGGGTTGGGATGATCAGTGGAAAAGGCGACAAGACCGACTCAGCACACGCGACGCAAAAGAGCCCCTCGCGTTACGGTTCTTATCTTCAACATCCATGCCAGACTCCTCCTGATTCACCCTTCCTTAAGGGAAAATCGGAACGCTCCCCCCGACGTCCAAAACCTCCTCTGGTCACCTTCCTCCAAAGGACGACTTCATTTCATTCTCCCATCCCTCAAGACCACAAAAAAAATACGATTATAAGCAGTTACGGCTGATACCCGACAACGCTTCTTTTGTGACGGATTAAATCACTCGGCCGGGAGAGGCTTCCGGACTTCCCTTCTCTTTCGTTTCAAGGATGGGTTTTGCGGCCCTCCCAGGCTCCCCGGGACGGCAACGGAGTCACGGGGGCTTCCTGGATGTCCATCGTCATGCTCTTTTTGCACATTTTTCTGTGCATGCATGCACAGAAAAATGTGCATTCACCTCTCCTCTGAGGGAGAAAGGGTTGGGGGGTGAGTGATCAATGGGGGAGTTTCACACCTCCGGAGGTCTCAGACGGGGAATTTCTAGAGCTTCTCCTTGATCCATTTGAGGCGTAATGATGTTAGATTTCAAGAGGGGGTGAAGCCGGGGCAGAGTGTTGCGTTCTCTGTTTCATCAGTTTCTCTGCGTAGTGCCGGGGCAGTTGGGACCGTATGCGGCCGTTCACCAGGAGCCCCAACCCCAGGAAATCCCCTTCATGGCTGAGAATGACGTACCCGTCTTCCAGGGTCGTTTCCACTGACAGGCTTTCGCCAAGGAAAAGCTTATCGAGATCCTTTTCATGGATGGCAAAAACGGCCCTGTTCGCCCTGTTCCCGAAAACCTGGATCATCTCCGTCGTGGGTTTGATGAACCTCGCCACCTTGGTGAATGCCTTCAGCCCTACGGCGGACACCTTGAGAAGCGCCGCTTCCTGAAGGTGAGCCGAGTTCCTGACCATCCACCAGGTCTTCTTCCGCTTGAAAAACACAAAGTCATCGAAAACGGCCCGACTCATCCCGAAACGCTCTTCAAGGTAACCAAGCAGGACGCTCCGCTCAGGCTCTCCGAGCGATTCTGGCCATGAAGAATCCCACGGAATCGAGCTGATTCGGGTAGAACCTGACAGCCCTTTGCAGTCGCTTGTCATAGACCTCCTTCTCCCAGCAAAGTAGCCCTGGTGAAGATTGAAACAGGGGGTCGGCGGTGAGCACTTCCGCATCCCTTTCCTTGAGAAGAAAGTCCACCACCCCCTCATTCTCCTCCGGGTTGTATGTGCAGGTTGAATAGACCATCACTCCCTTTTCCTTCAGAAGATCGAACCCTCTGAGAATGATTCGCTTTTGGAGGGCCGGGAGTTTCCCCTTTGTTTTTCGATCCCACCCCCGCTTTTCAGGAAACCGGAATCTTCCTTCGCTCGAGCACGGCACGTCGGCCAGGATGAAATCAAAACGCTGCTTTGATGGAAATTCCTGGGCCTGGTATCCCGTCACCACGGTGTTCAGGACCCCGAGCTTCGTGAGGTTGTACGAGAGGGGGATGTTTCTTTTCCAGACCGGTTCGTTCGCGACGATCAGTCCCGTGTTCTCCATCAGCTGGGCCAGTTGGGCTGTTTTTCCGCCCGGAGAAGCGCACATGTCGAGGGCAAAGCACCCCGGTTTCGGGGAAAGCACCAGGGACGCGATGGAGGATGTCAGGCCCTGGAAGTGGATGTATCCGAGGGCGTGTTCCGGGAGGTTTCCCCCTGACTCGAGATGGGGCGCGTGCAAGAGGGATGGATCCTTTTCCGTCACGCCGATCAGGGATATGCCCTTTGCCTTCAACCTCTCGACGAGCGGAGCCGGACTGATTTTAAGAAGGTTCACCCGCAGGTGAAGGGGCATGGGGCGATGGAGAGATTCTACAAAGCCCTTGTAATCAGGAATGATTTCACGATAGCGGTCAAAGACGGATTCCATGCTGTCGTTACACAAACGGCCATATTCCTTAGCGCCCGATGAGGTGTTTGGCGATCACTTCTCTCTGGATCTCCGAGGTGCCTTCATAGAGGGTGAGGACCCTGGCGTCCCGGTAGTACCTCTCCACCGGGAATTCACTCATGTACCCGTAGCCGCCGTGAATCTGGAGCGCCGTGTACGCCACCTGGTTGGCCATCTCGGAGGCGAAGACCTTTGCCATGGAGGCTGCGGCAGTGAAATTCTCCCCCCGGTCCCTCATGGCCGCTGCCTGGAAGGTGAGGAGGCGGGCTGCCTCCACCTGGGTTGCCATATCGGCGATCATCCAGCGGATGCCCTGAAACTGGGCAATGGGCTTCCCGAACTGAACCCGTTCCCTGGCGTAGCTGATCGCCGCGTCTATACAGGCTTGGGCCAGGCCGACGGACTGGGAAGCGATGCCGATCCTGCCCCCGTCCAGGGACGCCATGGCGATGATGAACCCGTCCCCTTCCCTGCCGACGAGGTTCTCCTCGGGAATCCGGCAGTCCTCGAACAGGAGTTCCACCGTGTCCGACGATCGCAACCCCATCTTCTCTTCTTCCTTGCCGACGGAGAAGCCGGGCGTTCCCTTCTCGACGATAAAGGCGCTTATCCCCCGGTGCTTTCTTTCCTTGGTCGTGTAGGCCGTCACCACGGTCAGGTCGGAGTTCTTGCCCGTGGTGATGAATATTTTGGTTCCGTTCAAGACATAGTTCGAGCGATTCTTGACAGCCCTGCACTTCTGGCTGGCCGGGTCGGAGCCGGCATCCGGTTCGGTCAGGGCGAAAGAGCCGATCTTTTTGCCCGCCGCCAGGGGCTTCAGGTAAGTCTCCTTGAGGTAGTCGGAGCCGAAAAGGTAGATGGGGCCGCACGCCACGGAGTTGTGGACCGACATGATGACCGCAGTGGATGCGCAGGCATAGGCGATCTCCTGCAACGCCACGGAGTAGCTGACCGTGTCCACGCCCGCCCCGTTATACTCCGGAGGGACGTTCATCCCCATCAGGCCGAGCCCGCCCATCTTGCTGAGGATTCCTGCGGGGAACGCCTTGGTTCGATCCCGTTCCGCAGCGGTGGGAAGGATCTCCTCCCTCGCAAAGTCCCGGACCATGGCCCGGATCATTTTCTGCTCTTCCGTGAGTTGAAAACCCATCACTTCTCCTGCGTTGGTCAGGGGGTGTAAAGGACCACGAGAAGTTCCGCCTTCTCATCGCTGATATTGCGGAGCTTGTGAACCAGGGAGGAATTGAAGTGAATGCTCTCCCCCGGAGCCAGGGTGCTCTTGTTCACCCCCACCGTGACCTCGATTCGCCCGCTCAGAAGATAGATGAACTCCTCTCCCAGGTGCTGGTAGCTGACCCCCTTGTGATCCGACTTCGGGTCGATGAAGACGCGGAACGCCTTCAGGTGCTTGTGATGCGCATCGGGGATCAGGTTCTGGTAAGCGTAATCCTCCGTCCTCTTGATGTAGGCCTGCTTGGATTCATCGTCCGCTTTTTTTCTTTCCTCCTTCAGGAGGATGCTCGAATCAATCTGCAGGGCCCGGGAGATCTGCAGGATCACGGAAACAGGGGGCATCACCTCGCCTTTCTCGATTTGATCGATGTAAGCGCTGCTCAAGCCTGTCTCGTTGGCGAGAACTTTGAGGGTCATTTTTTTCCCTCTTCGGAGCTTCGTCAGCCTCTTGCCGAAAGGAACAGGCTGCTTTTTTTTCGGCATGGGGTCATTCCTCCTTTCCCGTTTTCGTCGGAACCGACTCCGCCCCTTTTTCCCCGGCCTTGAACAGCCTGATGACAAACCCGATCACCAGGGCGGCGCTGATCAGGATGATCAGGTTGGATGCGAAGAAGGTCATGATGAAATAAAAGGGGTTGTCGAGGTTGTAGGCGGCGATGAGCAGATGGACGCCGAAGAGCAGGAAGAAGCATCCCACTGCTATCAGAAGGATGAGCCGGGCTTTCCGAAAAACACCCGCCATGGGTACGGCGCTCCTTTCGCATCCCTACCAGCCCTTTAACCTGTGATGGGTCACTTCAGAAGGTTCAATCTGGACCGGAGCAGGTCGTCACAAGCGGTGTAAGGGTCCACCTGCCCTGAAACGATGGCATCCACGGCCCTGTCGAAGTCTCCACTCTCGGTCAGGCGATCCAGGACATCCTGAAACAGCCGGTTCTTGATCATTTCCGCCAGTTCCTCCATGACCCGCATCCTTTTCTTTTCAAGGGCGACCCCCGGCTTCGACTCCTGGAGATACCGCCTGTGCTTCTCGATCTCCTCCAGGAGTTCCACCACGCCCTTGTCAAAGACCGCCTCCGCTTTGAGGATAGGCGGCTTCCACTTGCCCTCCTCGTGCTTCTTGTGACCCATCTCGATCATCTGCCGGAGTTCGCTCGCGGTCTTGTCCGCCCCTTCCCGGTCCGCCTTGTTGATGACGAATATGTCCCCCACTTCGAGGATGCCCGCTTTGATCGCCTGGATGTCGTCACCCATCCCTGGAATGACGACGATCACCGTGGTCTGGGCACTCTTGACGATATCCACCTCGTCCTGACCGACACCCACGGTCTCCACGATGATGTAATCCTTGCCCATGGCGTCCAGAACGTCGATGGCGCTCCGGGTGGACTGGGTGAGGCCCCCGAAATGCCCCCGGGTCGCCATGGACCGTATGAAAACACCCTCGTCCAGGCTGTGGCGCTGCATCCGTATACGATCGCCGAGGATGGCCCCCCCGCTGAAGGGGCTCGTCGGGTCCACGGCGAGAACGCCGACGGTCCTCGCTTTTTTCCTGAGGTGCGCCACCATCTGGTCCACAAGGGTGCTCTTGCCCACCCCGGGCGCGCCTGTGATCCCGATCACGTAGGCTTTTCCCGTGTGGGGGTATAGCGCCTTGAGGACTTCCCTCACCTCCGGGATCCTGTCGTCAATGTCCCTGATCAGGCGGGCGACGGTTCTGACGTCTCCGGCGATCACTCTTTCTACAGCGCTCGACATCTCATACCCTAGGTAGACCTCGGTTTGACATTCTCCTTCACCCAACGAACGATGTCATCCATTTTGGAACCGGGCGTGAAGATCTCCCTGATTCCCGCCTCCTTGAGCACGGGGATATCCTCTTCAGGGATGATGCCTCCCCCCACGACAACCGCATCCTCCATGCCTTTTTTCTTCAACAGATCCACAACCGTCGGGAAGAGATACATGTGGGCGCCGGCCAGGCTGGAGAGACCCACCATGTCCACGTCTTCCTGGACTGCGGCAAGGACGATCTCCTCCGGGGTCTGGTGAAGCCCCGTGTACACCACCTCGAAGCCTGCATCACGAAAAGCCCTGGCAATGATCCTCGCCCCGCGATCATGCCCGTCCAGGCCCGGTTTGGCAACCATCACCCTGAGTCTGCGCTCTTTCACCATCCTTTTTCCGCCCTCTCCTCTTCACCCTGTTGGGTCGTCTAGGTCTTCCACACCGGCAATCATGATTCTAACCTGTTTGAAACTCAGCGTCTCCGTCTCTCCTCAGCACGTGCAGTCCACTCTGGAATTCCACCGAGCGGGCTGATCAAAAACGCTCAGATGCAAGGCAGCCGAAATTCCGAGGAGTGAGACGTACCCTCCTGTACGTCGCAACGACGAGGAATGACCCGTCCTCCGCAGTAGCACTGCTACGGAGGATGGAGGGTAACGCAGCAGATGGGCGTTTTTCAACAGCCCGCTAGTAAATCCCCGGATCCCTATACTGCCCGAACACCGAACGAAACACATCACACACTTCCTGAAGCGTGGCATAC
>JAGUZM010000461.1 GCA_020060805.1 Deltaproteobacteria bacterium
GTTTGTTTTCGGCATCATCCTGGTAAAGCTCTTCTCCAGGACTCCGGAGTTGGGCATGACCCGCAAGATTCGCACCGTCACCTCCAGAGAAAAAACCCCCGCCTTCAAGTCATACGAACCTTCAGTTCCGCCGACGACCCGGATATCTACGGGAACATCTCTGTCACCCCTCAGGAAGCGGAGTTCGGAACCCGAAAACTGGTCAACATTCCCTGGGGCATCCAGAGCAGGATCTTCCGAGTGACCATTCCTGCCGGCGTCGGCCAGGGCACGAGGCTCCGCCTCGCCGGCATGGGCAAACGCCTTGCCCAGGGGGCCAGGGGAGATCTTTTCCTCACGGTGGTCATCCAGGAATGAGGGGCAAGCCATGATTCTTCTGTTTCTCGGCACCGGGGGCGCGTGGGGGGTCCCTGAGCTCGGCTGTGATTGCCGCATATGCCAGGAAATGCGGCTCAGGGAGGAGAGAAGGGGCCGCACCGCCCTTCTCCTTCAGTCGGGGTCCACCCTGCTGATAGACTGCGGTCCTGATATATCTGTGCAGCTCTCCAGGCACAACATCGGCCGGCCCGACGCTGTCCTGGTCACCCACGAGCACGGGGACCACTATATCGGCATGGACGAATTCCTGGCTTTTCAGAGGATTCGGCCAAGGGGGGAGTTTTCGGCCATCCCTTTTTTCATGACAGGCCCGGCCTGGGAGTTGATAGGCCGCCAGTTCGGGTACCTGGAAAAGCTGGGAGTGATCCGCGCCCAGCCCGTGGTGCCAGAGGAAAAATTCCGCGTGAATGAATTCGAGATCATGGCCTTCAAGACCGCCCACGGCTCGTTCGGCCAGGGATCGGTGGGGTACATGATCCGTACCCTGGACAAGGACGGAAAAGAGGTTCGGATCGTTTACACCTCCGACTTCTCCGACATTCCGGAGCCTCCCCCGGACCTCTCATCCCCGGACTACCTGATCGTGCAGTCCTACTGGTTCAACGAGCCGGCCCAGAACACGCCAGGGCACATGAGCTTTCAAAGGGCTCTCGATTTCCTGCAGCTTCTTAAACCCCGGAAAGAAACCTTCCTCGTTCACATCGGCGACTGCGACCTCATCCCCGGCGACCCGGCCAATGGCATGGCCAAAAAAAGGGACCCCCTCGATCCCCTGAAGCCGCCCGGGAGCAAGGTCCCTTATCCTGTACCGAGACACCAGGAAGAATGGCAGAGGGTCGTGAACCGGATCCTCGAAGACTATCGCCTCCCCTACAAGTGCACCGTGGCCTATGACGGCCTCAGCGTTGAGATATGACTGTGAAAGCGATTGACACGACACGGACAAGAGCGATATAGGGTCATTATCACAGGGTTTCGTGCACGCTCCTGAATGGAAAGGGACTCAAGATCATGGCGGGAAAAAAGAAAAAGGACCGATACGCCGAAGCCGGGGTTGACATCGATGCGGGCAACCGGTTCGTGCAGGATATCAAGCCCCTGGTAAGAACCACTTTTAAGCCCGGGGTGATCACGAACATCGGCGGGTTTGCGGGCCTCTTTTCCTTGAACCTCCAGAACATCCAGAAACCCATCCTCCTCGCTTCCACGGACGGTGTCGGAACCAAGCTCAAGGTAGCTTTCATGATGGATAAACACGACACCGTGGGGATTGACCTTGTCGCCATGTGCGTCAACGACATCATGGTCCAGGGAGCCACCCCCCTTTTCATGCTCGATTATTTCGCGACCGGCAAGCTCCACGTGACCAAGGCCGTCGAGGTGATCAAAGGCATCGTTTCAGGGTGCCAGGAGGCTGAATGCTCCCTCATCGGCGGCGAAACGGCGGAGATGCCCGATTTCTACCCTGAAGGGGAGTATGACCTGGCCGGGTTTGTGGTCGGGATTGCAGACAACAGCCAGATCATAGACGGGTCTGAAATTGCCGTGGGCAATCATCTGATCGGAATCGCCTCGAGCGGGCTTCACAGCAACGGCTACTCCCTGGCCCGGAGAATCCTCTTCGATCGGCTGAAGATGTCCGTCCACGATTACGTGGAGGACTTCGGCCGCACCCTCGGCGAGGAACTCCTGGAGCCGACCAAAATCTTTGTCAGGACGGTCAAAAACCTGACCCGGGAGTTCCGTATCCTCGGGATGGCCCACATCACGGGGGGAGGCTTGATCGACAACGTGCCCCGGATCCTTCCGGAGCAGTGTAAAGCGGTGATCAACCCCTCAAGCTGGACACCGCCTCCCATATTCCAGTTTCTTCAAAGCTGTGGTAAACTCTCATCCTTGGAAATGATGCGCACCTTCAACAACGGCATCGGCCTCGTGATGGTGGTCAACAAAGACAATTCGGAAGAAATCGTTTCAAGGCTTAAAGCGACGGGACAGGACGCTTATCATCTTGGGGTCGTGGATTCCCGGGATGATAAAGAACAGTCCATCCAGTTTGTCCGTTAAGGATGGATTCATTCATGGAAGGCAAGGAGGTCTTATGTTCGGCTTCGGTGCAGGCGAAATTATCGTGGTCGGGGTCATCCTTTTTCTCCTCTTCGGCGCCAAGCGGATTCCGGACATAGGTAAGGGGCTCGGAGGAGCCATCAGGGAATTCAGGAAGGTAAAAA
>JAGUZM010000272.1 GCA_020060805.1 Deltaproteobacteria bacterium
CCCCAGTCTGATATTTCCTGCCCCTGCCCCCGCGGGGGAGCCAGTTCTATCCTTGCCTCTGCTTGTGGCGAGGGTTGACACAGATGACTCGAACCGTGCCTTTCCGTTTAATGATCTTGCATTTGTTGCATATTTTCTTAACCGATGCTCGAACTTTCATGATGTGAGATCCCTCATCCACTCCAAAGGACTATTTTCCTCGATAGGTGATCCTTCCCCGGCTCAAATCGTACGGAGAGAGCTCCACAGAGACCTTATCTCCCACGAGGATCTTGATAAAGTGCATCCTCATCTTCCCGGAAATGTGGGCCAGCACCCGGTGGCCGTTTTCCAACTCGACCCTGAACATGGCATTGGGCAGCGTTTCCACCACCTTGCCCTCTACTGTGATCGCCTCCTCTTTGGCCACGTCTTTCTCCCCGCCCACGAATCGTACAAAGGTCGGCGCTACCTTACGGTCTTGCCCAGTCCCTTCTTCAAGAATCCCTCATAGTGCCGGGTCAGCATGTGGGATTCGATCTGGTTGGATGTATCCAAGGCCACACCCACGACAATCAGAAGCCCGGTCCCTCCGAAATAAAACGGCATGTTCATTTGGTAGATAAAGATCTGCGGCAAAACGCAGACAGCCGAGACATAGATCGCCCCCGCAAAAGTGATCCGCGTCAGCACCCGGTCAATGTACTCTGCCGTATTCTTACCGGGTCGTATCCCGGGAATAAATCCTCCGTACTTTTTCATGTTATCCGCCACGTCGACGGGGTTGAAGTGGACCGCGGTATAAAAGTAACAGAAGAAGATGATAAAAATGACGTAGATCAGGTTGTAAACCACGTGGCCGGGAGAGAGAAAATCGACGATGGTCTGGAGCCAGGGGAACTCCTTGACGTTCAGAAAACTGGCGATCGTGGCCGGGAACATGATGATCGAAGAAGCGAAAATCGGGGGAATGACTCCGGAGGTGTTCACCTTGAGGGGAAGATGCGTGCTCTGTCCCCCGTACATTCGCCGGCCGACCACTCTCTTCGCGTACTGAACCGTTATTCTCCTCTGTCCCCTTTCCACAAACACGATGGTTCCTACGATGGCGATGATCAGGGCAAGAACCAAAATCATGAAAAAAGGCGATATCTCCCCTGTGGACACCAATCGGAACGAACTCCCCACAGCGAGGGGGAATCGGGCGACAATCCCGGCAAAAATGATGAGGGATATCCCGTTTCCGATGCCTCTTTCCGTGATTTGCTCGCCGAGCCACATGAGGAAGGCCGTGCCCGCGGTGAGGGTGATCACCGCTAGGATCCGGAACCCCCAACCTCCCACGGGAACCACCATCGCTCCGCCGGGACCGCTCATTCTCTCCAGCCCGACGGCAATCCCGAAGCCCTGGATCATGCTGAGGATGACGGTTCCGTACCGCGTATACTGAATGATTTTCTTGCGCCCCTGCTCCCCTTCTTTCTTGAGCTTTTCAAGGTAAGGGACCACGACCGTCAGGAGTTCCAGGATGATGGATGCGCTGATGTAGGGCATGATCCCCAGGGCCATGACCGACATCTCGCTCAGGGCTCCTCCGGAAAACATATCGATCAGCCCGAAGAGCGTGCCCTGCCTCTCGCTGAAAAAGGCCGCCAAAGCCGACCCATCGATCCCGGGGGTCGGGATGTGGCATCCGACGCGGTACACCGCGAGCATCAACAGGGTAAAGAGGATCCTCTTTTTCAGCTCAGGGATCTTCGGTATGTTCTGAAACCCGCCGATCATAGGATCTCCACCTTGCCTCCGGCAGCTTCAATTTTCGACCTCGCCGTCTTGCTCACGGCATGGACCTTCAGTATCACGGGATGGGTCACCTCGCCTTCCCCGAGCACTTTCACGCCGTTCTGGATTTTCCTGACCAACCCCGCCTCCATCAAGGCCTCGATGTCGACGATCTCTCTCTCCCCGAGCCGGCTGAGGTCTCTCAAGTTCACCACGGTATAGGTTTTCTTGAAAATGTTGGTGAAACCTCGCTTGGGGAGACGTCGCGTCAGAGGCATCTGACCGCCCTCGAAACCGGGGGAAATGCTGCCGCCGGAGCGCGCCTTCTGGCCCTTATGGCCCCTGCAGGATGTCTTGCCGTGCCCGGACCCGGGCCCTCGCCCAACCCTTTTTCTCTTCTTGGTCGAACCCTCAGCGGGTGACAAATCATGAATTCTCATCGCTATTCCTCATGGAGCAAAACACTAAGCCTCCACCTTGACCATGAAGGCAACCTTGTTGATCATACCCCGGATGGCAGGCGTGTTCTTGAGCACCACGGTCTTGTGGAGTTTCGTCAATCCCAGCCCGGTGAGGGTCCCCCGGATCTTCTTATTCTTGCCGATGCCGCTCCTGACAAGGGTTACTTTAAGCGTCTCTGCCATATCGAAAACCTTCCCGAAAGAAATCACTGCTTCAGGTCATCCAGAGTCTTGCCTCTGCGCCTCGCGATCACCTCTGGATGCTTCAAGGACTCCAGCCCGCGCACGGTGGCTCTGACCAGATTGTGAGGGTTGTGCGATCCGAGGCATTTGGTGAGGATATTCTGGACCCCCACCGCTTCGAGGACGGCTCTCACAGCGCCGCCGGCAATCACGCCCGTCCCAGGGCCTGCCGGTTTGAGCAGAACACTCCCCGCACCCCATCTGCCGATCACTTCATGGGGTATGGTCTGGTTCAGCACCGGGACCTGTTTCATCGCTTTTCGCGCTTTCTCCACGCCTTTCCGTATCGCTTCAGGCACCTCGTTCGCCTTGCCGAGCCCACACCCGACCATGCCCTTGCCGTCGCCCACGACGACAATCGCGCTGAAACTGAAGCGCCTGCCACCCTTCACGACCTTGGCCACGCGGTTGATGTGAACCACCTTCTCTACAAGCTGTAATTCTTCTTCTTCCGTGTACAATTCCCCTCTCCCTGTTCGATATCCGTTCGAAAAATGATGATCAGACCTTCTCAGAATTCAAGCCCGCTCTCCCGGGCAGCGTCGGCAAGAGCCTTGATTCGGCCATGGTAGAGAAACCCGTTCCTGTCAAAAATGACCTTCTTGATCCCTTTTTCCAGGGCCCTCTTGGCGATGGCGCCTCCGATCAGGGCAGCCCCCTCCTTGTTGCAGCCCTTGCCCTCGATCTGGCCTTTGATCTCTTTTGAAAGGGAAGATGCCTGCACCAAAGTGCGTGCCGAGGTATCGTCAATGATCTGGGCGTAGATGTGCTTCGCACTCCTGAATACGGACAGCCTGGGTTTATCCGATGTTCCCTGGAGCCGGCTTCGCACCCTCATTTTCCTTCTAAGCCTTGCCTCTGCCCTGCTTGTTAATTTCATTTGACCAACCCGTGTATCTTTCTTTTCGAGAGACCTTACTTGGCCCCCGTCTTACCCGCCTTCCGTTTGATGACTTCATCCGCGTACTTGATGCCCTTCCCCTTGTACGGTTCCGGCATTCGAAAACCCCGGATCTTTGCAGCCGTCTTGCCGAGCAGCTCCTTATCGATTCCCCTGAGGGTGATCCGGGTTTTGTCCACCTTGGCATCGATGCCCGCAGGCAGTTCATACTGGATGGGATGGGAGTAGCCCAGATGAAACGTGGCAACCCTTCCGGCCAGCTCTGCCCGGTACCCCACCCCGACGATTTCCAGGGCCCTCTCAAAACCTTTGCTCACCCCGGTCACCATATTCGCGATCAGCGCCCTGTAAAGACCGTGGAGGGCGCGCGAATTCTTGTAGGATTCCGTAACGGAGACGAGGACCTGGCCGTCGGCGACGCTTACTTTGATCGCAGGATGGATCTTCCTTTGAAGCTGGCCTTTCGGTCCCGCCACGGTCAGGATTTCCTCTTTCGATTCCACTTTAACGTTGGCTGGCATCGGAATGGCCCGTTTGCCAATGCGCGACATGGTCACCCTCCATTCACAGAAATGGCTCGCCCGCCCCCATGAGGACAGGGCGAACTTACCAGATGGCACAAAGGATTTCTCCTCCCACCTTCAACTTTCTCGCCTGTCTGTCCGTCATGACCCCCTTGGATGTGGACACGATGTTGATTCCGTAGCCGTTTTGTACCAACGGAATCTTGTCGTTCTTGGCGTAGATCCGGCAGCTCGGCTTGCTCACCCTTCTCAGACCGGCGATAACCGGCTCCCCATGTTCATCGTATTTCAGAAAAATCTTGATCAGCCCTTGTCCTTTATCCGACGTGACCTTGTAGTTCTTGATGAAGCCCTCGGACTTCAGAATCTTGGCGATGTTGATTCTCAAACGCGAACTGGGGACATCCACGGTGTCATGGGAGGCCATGATGCCGTTTCTGATCTTGGTCAACATGTCTGCCACAGGATCGCTGATGCTCATTGAATCTCTCCTTGAACGGTTTCGGACCTCGGGGTCCTAATCACCAGCTGGATTTGACCACTCCCGGGATTTCTCCCCTGAGGGCCATGTTTCGAAAACAAATGCGACAAAGCCCGAACTTCCTGAGGTAGGCCCTGGGCCTCCCGCAGATGGGACAGCGATTGTACTTGCGCGCTGAGAACTTCGGCCGTCTTTTCGCTTTAGCAATAAGGGATTTTTTTGCCAAGTTGACCTCCCGGTTACTTTCTGAAAGGCATTCCCATCTCCTTGAGGAGAAAATACCCTTCCTCGTCCGTCTTTGCGGTCGTCACGATGGAGATGTTAAAACCCTTCACTTTTTCGACCTTATCGTAATCGATTTCAGGAAACACAATCTGTTCTTTGACGCCAAGGGTGCAATTGCCCCGTCCGTCGAAGATCTTCTCCGAAACCCCCCGGAAATCCCTGACCCGGGGCAAGGCCACGTTGAAGAGCTTGTCCAGAAAATCATACATCCGGAACCGCCGCAAAGTCACCACGCATCCGATGGGCATACCCTCCCGGAGTTTGAACCCCGCGATGGACTTTTTCGCCTTGGTGATAACCGCCTTCTGGCCGGCGATCCGGGACAACTCCTCAACCCCTTTGTCCAGCACCTTGACGTTAAAGATGGCCTCCCCGAGGCCCATGTTGAGCACCACTTTTTCCAACCTGGGTACGGCCATGATGCTCTTGTATCCGAACTGCTTGATCATGGCAGGGACGATTTCCTTTTCGTATTTCTCTTTAAGCCGAGACAATGCCCATTCCTCCTCGCCTCAGAGGGTCACGCTGTTTCTCCCTGAGGCGCTCTGGCAGATGCCGATGGGACGCCCCACGGTCTGATCACGTTAATCCAGCAACTCACTGCATTTCTTGCAGACCCGAACCTTGGACCCATCCTCCAGGATGCGCTTTCCCACGCGGGTCGGTTCCGCACACTTTCCGCAAACAAGCATCAGGTTGGAGATATGCAGGGGTGCTTCCTTTTCAATGATGCCTCCCTGGGCCCGTTTCCCTCCCGGCCGTGCGTGCCTCTTCACCATGTTGACCTTTTCCACGACGGCACGTTGCTTCTCAGAATCCACCTTCAGGATGGTGCCGATCTTGCCTTTCTCTTTCCCCGAAATGACAATCACTTTATCGTTTTTCTTTATCAGAGGGTGTTTTCTCTGCACGTGTCCGCTCCCGTCATCCAAACGTTCTTAGAGGACCTCAGGGGCCAGGGAAATGATCTTCATGAAGTTCCTGGCCCTCAGTTCCCTCGCCACCGGACCGAAGATGCGCGTGCCGATGGGTTCGTTCTGCTGTGTGATCAACACGGCCGAATTGTCGTCAAACTTGATGTAGGATCCATCCACTCTCGGTATCTCTTTGATGGTTCTCACGATGACCGCTTTCATGACGTCGCCCTTTTTCACCTTGGAGTTGGGCATCGCCTCCTTCACCGAGACCACCACCACATCCCCCACCGTGGCATACCTCCGCCGCGTCCCTCCGAGGACCTTGATGCACATCAATCTCTTTGCACCCGAATTATCGGCTACCTTGAGTTCCGTTTCCGTCTGTATCATGTCCCTGCTCCGCTGAATCCACGCTTTCTTTCTCTGTATCTTTTCCGGTGCCTTTCGCGATGATCTCCAGAACCTGCCATCTCTTGGTTCTGCTGATCGGCTTGGACTCGATGATCCGCACCTTGTCTCCGATACCACACCCGTTCCTGGGATCGTGGACCTTGTAGATCTTCTGGGTCTTGCTGTACTTCTTGTAGGCCCTGTTCTTCTTGACCTGATCCACAGACACGACAGCGGTCTTGTCCATCTTATGGGAAATGACAACCCCAATCATCTTTTTCCGCGTACCCCGTTCTTTCATCGAACCCTCTTTGAGCCTATCCTCTGGATGTCTCCATTTGTCTCAGAACCGTCTTAACCCGCGCCAAGTCCCTCTTGGTTTTCAGCATCGCCGCCGAGTTCGCGAGCTGCCCCGTCGCCCTCTGAAGCCTCAGGTTGAATATCTCCTGGCTCAGATCCTTCTCTTTCTGTTTCAGTTCTCCCAAGCTCAGATCCCGCAGCTCTTTCGCTTTCACCCTTATACTCCTCTGGTCACGAATCTCGTTTGGAAAGGCAGCTTGTGTCCGGCCAGCCGGAAGGCCTCCGCAGCGACACTTTCCCCAACGCCCTGCAATTCATACAGGATCCTGCCCGGTTTCACCACAGCGACCCAGCCTTCCGGAGCGCCTTTTCCTTTCCCCATCCTCGTCTCGGCGGGCTTTTTCGTGATGGGCTTGTCCGGGAAAATGCGGATCCAGATTTTCCCGCCCCTCTTAACATGCCGCGTGATGGCCACCCGAGCCGCCTCAATCTGCTGGGCGGTCATGAACCCGCACGCGGTCGCCTGCAACCCGTAGTCGCCGAACTCAAGGGTAGCGCCTTTGCTGATTTCCTTTCCCCTCATGCGACCTTTCTGTTTCTTGCGATACTTGACTTTCTTCGGACTCAGCATAGATCTTCCTAACCTTTTTTATCAGGCAAAATCTCCCCTTTGAAAATCGCCACCTTCACGCCGATCGCCCCATAGGTCGTGAAAGCTTCCGCAAATCCGTAATCGATGTCCGCCCGGATCGTCTGGAAGGGGACCCGCCCCCTCCTGTACCACTCCC
>JAGUZM010000182.1 GCA_020060805.1 Deltaproteobacteria bacterium
CACGTTGTCCAGGAAATAGCGGTCATGGGTCACGGCGATGACCGTTCCTGGGTAGCGCTGGAGGTGCTCCTCGAGCCATGCGACGGATTCCGCGTCGAGGTGGTTCGTGGGCTCGTCCAGGAGGAGGATGTCGGGCTTCTGGAGGAGGAGCCGGCACAGGGCGACCCGTCTTCTCTCGCCGCCGGAGAGAATATTCACGTCCGTATCGCCCTGCGGACATCGGAGGGCGTCCATGGCCATTTCGAGCCTCGAATCGAGGTCCCAGGCGTCGAGGGCGTCGATCTTTTCCTGTACTTCCCCCTGCCGCTCGATGAGTTTGTTCATCTTGTCATCGGACATGGGCTGTGCGAGCTGCTCGTTGATGCGGTTGAATTCATCAAGGAGGCTCACCGCTTCCTTGGCGCCTTCCGCGACGAGGTCGCGGACGGTTTTCCCGGGGTCGAGAAGGGGCTCCTGTTCGAGGAGGCCGACCGTGTAACCCGGGGAAAGAATCGTCTCGCCGTTGTATTCCTGGTCCACGCCGGCAAAGATGCGGAGAAGGGAGCTCTTTCCCGAGCCGTTGAGGCCGATGACCCCGATTTTCGCTCCGTAGAAAAAGGAAATGGAGATGTCCTTGAGGACCGGTTTCTTGTCGTAGAACTTGCTCACCCGGATCATGGAGTAGATGACTTTGTTCGCTTCCGTAGCCATGCCGTTCTCAACCCTCCTCTGAATTCAAGATCGAATACCACAGGGCGTTTTTTTTGGGAAGTGGAAACTGCCGAGCCACCGGCACCCTAAAACCTCAAGCATATATCCTGACATGAATTCCACAGGGTAATTTGCCCTTGACAATTGTAACGTGACAGTTTACAGTTGTGGTGTGATAAAAACGTTTGCCGATAAAGAAACGCAACAGCTTTTCGTAAAAGGCAAATCAAAACGACTTCCTCCGGATTTGCTCCGAAGGGCTATAAGGCGGCTGGAATATATCCATTGGGCGACAACTTTGAATGATTTGAGAATACCTCCAAGCAATCGACTGCATCGCCTTAAAGGCGATAGAGAGGGGCAATATTCAATTTCAGTCAATGATCAATGGCGCATATGTTTCCGTTTCATTGATGGCGATGCGTACGATGTTGAAATAAACGATTATCATTAGGGAGCAATATAATGGCGATTTCAAACACCACCAAACGAGAAATCCCCCCGACACACCCTGGTGAAACGCTCAGGGAAGATTTCATGCCTGACTATGGTTTGACCACCGCATCATTGGCAGATGCTTTGGGTGTTTCACGCCAGACGGTGAATGAGGTGTTGAGGGAAAAACGAGCTATAACTCCTGTGATGGCCTTACGCCTGTCCCGTCTTTTTGGAAATTCTCCTGAATTCTGGCTCAATGCCCAATACTCTAGGGACCTGTGGGAGTCGGAACAACGTTTTCAGGACGAACTAAGACAAATACAGCCACTTACCGCAGCCTGAGCGGGCGCTTGACCTTGGTAGCCCTCAGGGTTTCAGGCAAAGCTATCGTGAAAGACAGAAGAAAGTTAGCGTCGTGAAAGATATTTCAGGGCTGCGACGAAGGCAAATCCCGCCTCGGAAGCTGTCCGGCAACCCCCAAATCCTCTCCTTGAGGGGGAGAGGCTAGGTGAGGGGGTGTGGATTCAAGTAGGAGCAAGCTCCTGCTTGCGATCCTTGGTTCCGATTTGGCATTCGCCTTGAAGCCCCGCCTTCCAGAAAGCGTCACCCATTCGCGACAGCAGGGGAGGTTTTCCATGAACGAGAGAACAGTCAATCGAAAACGGACCGTCGTGGCGACGATGGCGGCTCTGTTTCTGTGTCTGGTTTTCTGTGTTCCTGCCCTATCGCAGCCCCAGACCCCCGCTGCGGCGGTGAAGCCCTTGATCATCGGCCACCGAGGGGCTGCGGGGCTGGCGCCGGAGAACACCCTAGTAGCCTTTGCCAAGGCCTGTGAGCTCGGTGTCGACGGGATCGAGCTCGACGTCCTGGTATCGGCCGATGGAGAATTGGTCGTCCACCATGATTTCAGGCTGAAGCCGGAAATCGCCCGCGGAGCGGACGGGGCCTGGATCTCGTCCGGATCACCGCCGGCCATAAAAGACCTCACCGTAGCCCAGCTCAAGGCCTACGACGTGGGCCGCCTGAAGCCAAGAACTTCTTACTCCGGCCGCTATCCCGAGCAGGCCCCGGTGGACGGGGAGCGGGTCCCCACGTTGAAAGAGGTTGTTAATCTCTTCAAGAAATCCTGCAGCGCTGCCACCCTGCTTTTCGTGGAGATCAAGACCTCGCCGGATGAGCCGGCCCTGACCCCGCCGCCCGAAGTGGTCTCCGATAAAGTAGTGAAGATGCTCAAAGAGGAGGGGATCGCGGAGCGGGCGTGGGTCCTTTCCTTCGACTGGCGGAACCTCGTGCATATCCAGAGGACCGCCCCGGAACTGATGACTGTCTACCTCACCATCGTCACCCCGGGGTCGAACAACCTCAAGCCCAACCAGCTCGGGGCCTCGCCTTGGATGGCCGGGCTCGACGTGGATGACTTCAACGGGTCGGCGCCCCGGGCCGTGAGGGCTGCCGGCGGCCGCATCTGGTCCCCCTTTTTCAGGAACCTGACTCCCGAGGCTCTGGCGGAAGCCCGGCAGTTGGGGTTGAAAATATCCGTCTGGACCCCGGACAGGCCGGATGACCTCAAGGAAATGATCGGTATGGGGGTGGATGCGATCACGACCAACCGGCCGGATGTGCTGAAACACCTTGTGAAGGAAAGATAGGGGACGTACATTATTTTATTATTTCCTGCCTTGGATAGAGTATTGTCACCCTCGTACCAAACCAGCCCGTCTTGCAACCGCATTACTGATCGCCGGATGCTTAAGGGGCAAAAGATTCGCAAGCTGGGTTTAGCTAATGCGAAGGTCAATGATGATCGAGTAGCCTAACAAGCTTCTCAACTGGGGATTGAGAAGACTATCGCGGTGAGCACCGCTCGGAAGGATCGTCCTTCGAGCGATCCCACGCCCGACGACATGGTGCAATGCGTCTGGGGAATCAATCCGGCTCTTTCGCGGCATGGGGGCTTTCTATACATTCATCGGAGCTGTCAAGTAATAAAACAATGTATGTCCCCTACTTTTCTGGGTCGCGGACACGTAGAGGGACTATCGCAGGGAGCCAGTTTTGTGAAGAAAAACCATCGCCTACTTCAGTATCGCCGAATGCCTTGATTTTCCCACTCTCTTCTGACAAAATAGCCTGACTGATGCGGAATGCTTTTCTTCTCCGCACATCATCACCTCTATTCAGGAGGGAGTTGGTGAAATGACCAAGAACAGGGAAAGAGGGGCAAAGGGCCAGCAGCCAGGTGCAGATTGGATCTCTAATAAGGATGCTCTCCTTTCGACACTGACGAAAACCATCGTTGACTCGGTACATCCCTTGCGTATAATCCTTTTCGGGTCAGCAGCTCGAGGATCGATGGGTCGTAACAGCGATATCGATGTTCTGGTAGTGATGCCTGAGGGAACCCACCGTCGCAGGACGGCGCAAAGAATTTACCGGGCTCTGTCGGGCACCGGTTTTTCCAAGGATATCTTGGTGGTAACCCAAAAAGACATTCGAGATTTCGGAGACGAACCCTCTCTGGTGATCAAGCCGGCGTTGGAGGAGGGTAAGGAGTTGTACCGTGCCGCATAAAAGGAAGGCGCCGGTCGAAGGAAAATCCTCAGCCCTCCTCAATCTACTTTGAGCGGGAATAGGTCAATATCTCACTGACGTTTCCTTTCCCGTCTCCCGATGTCTCCTCTTATGTAAATCACCTGACGAAGAGCTACCAGGACCTGGGTTTGTATATCTTTTGACCGTCCTTCAAGGTAATCGGGTTCGGAAACTGATACCTGATATATTGTTTCGCGCTGATGGAAAAGGAGTCAGGAGCAAGTGTAAAGAGTTCCTTGTTCTTTCGTGCATAGGGGAAGGCAAAAATGATCTTCTTGCGGGAAAACAAAGATTGGCACTTCCTGACAGCGGGCGACAAGTCTGTATCTCCTGAAACGATGACAGCGATGTCGCACACGTGAGTGAAGAAGATCTCGAGAAGAGTAATGCCGATTGAAACGTCAGTTTCCTTCTCTTCATGCTTCAGGAATAGACTTCGACATTTCGGGCAATAAGTGTCTTTCTCCTTAAAACGACCGAGAATGATTTTAATGCCCATTGAATCGAGGCACTTCAGGTACGTCTGGTGACGCTGAATTTTAGCAGGATCCTGCCGACTCAAGTAGTGTGGTACAGCCGAAAAGTAACGGATGGATTCGAGTGTGGCTCCTTTTCCGAAAAGATGGAGGTATGACTTACACAAAGACGCCAGGTCAAGCCATTTGGCATTGAAGCCCGTATCGCGCTTAAAGCGCAACAAGGAATGGTAAACATTAAACCCATCGATTAGGAAGGTAACTGCGCTCATATACAAAAAACCCCCCGGATCGTAACCCGGGGGGGGCCAGTGAGCCGAAACTCACTGGGGATGAATTCATTATCATTCTAAGATTGAGTCAAGACGGTGTCAATACAAATTTATGCTAATGATTTCAGTTAAATAGGCATGGATCTGGCTTTCCGCCCTCTTCCTGCGGGATCGAGCGTTGTAGCTCTGCAACTCATTGTTCTGATTGTAGGTCCAGTTGTTCGCTGTAGCTGAGGTCAGTCTGTTTCCAACCGGATCGTAAGAATAGCTTTCGGCGGTCAGCGGTCCGCCGTCAGCCGTCACCAGTCTATACAGGCTGTCATAACCGTACGTGTATGGTCCGTGTTCGGTTGCCTTGTTCACGATGTTGTCCATTCTATCATAATCAAGAAGGTAAGAAAAATGGGCACTCAGCGAGATGGGGTGGGGAAGATGTCTGAGCCTCCCGAAGTTCAATGGGTGGCGTAGTTACCGATTTTGGCCTTGGGCCGTTTTCGGTAACAAAGAGCAGATGGATTTTGCGGGTGGGACCGAGGGGGTTTCTTGGCGCCGAATAAAGTGGGGGTGATTTTGGAAAAGGTGGCGGCAGCGGCTGCGCAGGAGATTATAGCGGATCGGCTTTGATGAGGGATTCGCCGAAAACCGATGTCAAACCGAGGGAGGACTATGCACTTTGATCACACATCATCCCAACCCTTTGTTTTTGCTTAAGCTCCCTCGGCAAATACTTTCCACTTGACAGGAAAACAGTAGGATGTGCCTCAAGCTCTCAATTGATCAAGAGGCCATGGTGGTGAGCTTTGCTTTGATTTCGATGACAAAGGAAGTCGCCTGATCCAAAACCCCCCTTGCGTCTTCCTCAGTTGGAAGGAACTGTGGCGAGTAGTCGGAGCGTTGCCGCAAATCGAACGCCTCATGAAGCCACCGCGAGAATTGCTTCGAGAACAGCCCTGCCTTCACGAACTCCTTGTCGAAAAGCGCAATCGCCCGAGCATGCTTTGAGGTTTCCTCTCGACGGGTGGTGAGAAGTGCGAGCACTGAATAGAACATCGCGTAGTAAGACCTATTTATAGAGGGTCTAAATAGCCCTTGCTCAAGCAAAAGCTTCCCCGCCGCAAGGGATTCGCCCGCCTGCTCAAGGCGATATGACACTAACGCCCTGATATTATCCGTCATCATGCCGCAACCCCTTCCTGCAGGATGTTCCCAACCAGAGTGCTTTCGGACATAGGTCCCCTCTCGAACTCCTCGGAATCCAGAACGATCGTAGTGATCAGGCGCTCGTTTTCAAACCCTACCTCCCAGGCCACCCCTCGAATCCATCTGTCGGTCTCCCTGTCCACAAAATCGAGAACAACGCAAATGTCGAAATCAGAATCCCATTCCGCGGTCCCCCGCGATCGGGATCCAAATGCCCAGATCTTTGCACTTGAAAATCGCTTTCGAATCTCGCGGCTGAATTGATCGAGAATTCCTCTGTCTTGATCGGTTATCATGTCTCAGTATCTCTCCTGGCTGTTCTTTCACCCTCCAGGGTTTCTTCACGCCCTTGAGCGCATCTCATCGCTCATATTGAGTCCTCCCGACACTACAGGCTGACGTTTCAAAACATTTTGCCACATCTCGTGCCGGTTTTCAACAATGACGCTTTTGTCGGGAAGGCTTCACCGGAATGAGCGAGACGGGGGGGTCTTTCTTTATCGGCATCAGTCTCTGCAAGCAAAGTGAGCTCAATTACCGATTTCCGCCATCCGGCGGGTAAGCGTTGGGCTGTGAAACAGGGGACATTATTTTATTACTTTGCGGCTTCAATAGAATATTGTCGCTCTCGCACCAAAGCTGCCCCCCTTCTGACTGCATTACTGATCGCTGGCTGCTTAAGGGGCAAAAGATTCGCAAGCTGGGTTTAGCTAATGCGAAGGTCGGTGATGATCGAGTAGCCTAACAAGCTTCTCAACTGGGGATTGAGAAGACTATCGCGGTGAGTAGCGCTCAGAAAGATCCTCCTTCGAGCGATCCCACGCCCGACGACATGGTGCAATGCGTGAATCTATCCGGCTCTTTCGCGGCATGGGGGCTTTCTATACATTCATCGGAGCTGTCAAGTAATAAAACAATGTATGTCCCCTACTTCCTTCGGCGTCCCCTATTTCCCTTCGGCACCATTTCATTATTCCCAAATGTCATTTCACCAGCAATGATGCAGCATCCCTGCTGAAAAAGGTTCCCAGGGGGATTCCCTGCGCCCCCACAAGGATCGATCGCGCCTTGGGGTAACGGGCGATAAAGCGGGGCAATCCACTAACCTTACCGCTCCTGCCGCTCTTGACCTCGACAGCCCAGACGTCCCGCCCCCTGGCGACCACGTAATCGACTTCGTGATTCCCTTCCCGCCAATAGGTGATCGTGTATTCCACGGAATGGAGTTTGTTGCATAGGTGAGCGCCCACGGCATTTTCCACCAGCCGTCCCCACCAGATTTTGTCGCCGAGGGATTCGGCAAAGGTCCGCGTCGAAAGGGCGTTGACCAAGGCGTTGTTCCAGAGGATCAGTTTTGGGCTGCTTCCCCGTTTGCGCTGTTTTCCCTGTGAGAAAAGTTCCAGGCCGCTCACCAGAAAGGCAGATTCGAGGAGCTTAAGGTAATGCGCGAGAGTCGTTGTGTTTCCGGCATCCTGGAGTTGGCCGAGCATCTTGGTGTAGGAGACGGACTGAGCCGGAAGGGTGGCTGCCAGGGCAAAGAGATGGCGCAAGAGGACCGGCTTGGCGATCTTGCTCATCTGGAGCACATCGCGGGCAAGGACCGTTTCAATGAGGGAGTCGGCGATGTAACGTTTCCAGGAGGATTCGTCTTCCGTGAAGGATGCAGCCCCAGGATAGCCGCCGAAGTAAATCCACTGCTCCAGACTCCAGTCAAAGGCATCGTGGCACTCCGGATAGCTCCAATGATTGCAGCGATGAAGAAAGAATCGGCCTGCCAGGCTCTCAGTCAGTCCTTCCTGCATTAGTAGGGAGGACGAGCCAAGGATGAGGACGCGCATTTCCGTTTTGGCCGGACGGTTATCCCAGAGAAACTTGAGGGTTTCACTCCATCCGCGAACCTTTTGCACTTCGTCCAGGACGAGAAGGACAGGGCCTCCATCTGTGCCAGCTTCGGCAAGAGCTAGGCGCCATTGGGTTTCGATCCAGGCGGAATCAAGAGGTACGGGGCTGTCGGCGGTAGCATAGACGGTTGGAATGCCGATGGATTCCTGAATCTGTTTGGCGATGGTGGTCTTGCCGACCTGCCGGGGGCCGATCAGGACTTGAATGACCTTCGTCGGTCGTGAAAGCTCCTTGCGAATGGTCGATAGAAGGGCGCGTTCGTAGTTCATAACGGCCTTATATCATAAGGTTTAAACGGGGTCAATCGATTTTACTCAATGACTGAGTAAAATTACTCAATTACTGCTCGCAACTTCCTTGTATCAGCTGAGCCCTCCCGGTGAGCAGTTCCTACCTCATCTCCCTGCTTGGTTGTGCGGGCCTCGGCCACCTGAACATTGAGCTTGCCCGCCGTCATCCGGTGGGCTGTTTTCGGTAATAGGAGCGGAGGCAATTTGCGGGTGGCCCCGAGGACGTTTCCTGGCGCCGAATAAACTCAGAGCGATTTTGGAAAAGGTGGCGGCAGCAATGGTGCCACAAATGGTAATAGATCGTGATTCGCAAGTGATTCGCGGAAAACCGATGTCAAACACAAGGGAGGACTATGCACTTTGATCACTCATCATCCCTACCCTTTGTTTTTACTTAAGCTCCTTCGGCAAATACTTTCCACTTGACAGGAGGACTATAGGATGTCCCCTACTTTTCCTGAGTGTGCTATTTTCCTCCTGGAGTTTGCTGTTTTGGTTTGTTTTCGCGGAGCCAAAGTTCGGCGAGACTCTTGGCTTCTTCCTGCTCCTGCGGAGATAATTCGTTATGCAGACGGTTTTTCTCTTGCACAGATAGAAGATCCCGCCATCTTTCGGATGCTATGATAAACCACTTTTGGGCAAGCACGGGGTTTTTCTTTATGCCCCTACCTTCCTTCAACATAATACCAAGAGCATGTTGGGCATGAACGTAATCGTTATTGGCTGCTTGGAGATAAAGATCAAACGCCCTATTATAATCCTGTTGGACTCCTTTACCATTTTCATACATAAGAGCTAATCTATATTGAGAGGAGGCATCTCCCGCCTTTGCTGCCATATCGTATAAGAAGATTGCCTTTTCCAGGTCTGCATGGACACCATCGCCGCTTTCGTAAATTTGGGCGAGATGGTATTGAGCTCTTACATGACCTTTATAGGCTGCCTGAGTCAGCCATTTTATCGCCTCATGGTCATTTTGATCGACGCCTAGCCCGTCTTTATACATAAATGCGAGCTCATATTGGGCATTCGAATGGCCAAATTTTGATGCCTCCAAAAAGAACGAGGCCGCTTTGCTATAGTCCTGAGGCACACCGATCCCAATTCTGTACCTCAGCCCAAGATTGAAGAGATCCTCAGCATCGCGGTTGGCGCTTTGAGATTGCGCATTCCCTGAGCTGGGTACGAAACTTAAAAGTGGAATTAAGATAATTAACGCAACACAGGTATGTGGCTTTTTCACAGCTTCACTCCTTAATCAGACCGGATAACGAATCAGTAGTTGACGACGATTTCAAGCTGAGATTCATTGAATAGCACCGCCCTTTCCGTCCCTGTTCCTTTTCTATAGCAGTGTTCTTTTGGATGAGTAAGAACATCTTTGCATGTTTCAATCCAACAATCAAACTCGGCATACTCCACGAAAAAGAGCATTTGGCCAATTACATGTTCTACGGGAATTTCTGGAATGTAAACCTTGCTCAAAAGTTCCCCGATTTTGCCTGGGACAAAATTTACGCCAACTCTGGCGGTCTTCACGAGACCATAGGTGAAACCGACTTTAATTCTCTTGGACCAATCCCAGTCGAATTCTACCCAAGCCTTTCCGGTCGGCCTAAATAAGACTCTCTCCTCAAAATTGCAGTCGTTACAGCAAGGGATGGTACACCTTTGTGGGGGTAATAGTCCAATTGCATCACCATAATTTGTTGCGTTATTGTTCACATAAGGAAAGAGATTAATTCCCCCTGCCAATCCGATTGGGTCTGGCGTAAGGTACCTCCCTGTCTTCGGATCATAGTACCGGTGATAGTTGTAATGCAGCCCTGTTTCGGAGTCATAATACTGGCCGGGGAAGCGGAGGTTGTTCTGAATAGTGGGGGCGGGGTCTACCTCGGCTTTACCGAAGGCCTCATACTTGGCGCTCCACACGACTGCACCGCTCGGGGATGTTATCTTCTGGGGTGTGCCGAGGTGGTCATTGTGATAGAAGTAATGTTGAGCACCTTGCTTCATGAAGAGGGGGTTCGTGGTCCATGTGGAGTTAAGGGCGTAGCCGTATGACTTGGCTTGAGCACCAGCTACCAGGATCTTTAGGGGTTCTCCTCTACCATTTAGGATTTATGATCGGCCAATCGAAGATTAATGTAAGTATACCAAGAGCTGCAAGGCAGACACAGAAGATCCCCCAGAATAGTCGCCTCCTGAGCAAGGACTTCGAATTATCTGCCTGCCTTTCAAATATGCCATCGAGTTTACCAGAAAGAATTATAAACCCTAATAACAGACCGGTAACTATCGAAATTATCAGTAGTAGCAATGTTATTTTCATCATTTGTTCTCACAACACGGTGTAGTATAGCCCGAAAGCCGAATGCTGTACCCAATAAGTCCGTCAAGGCCGAGATCAACACCAAAGTACCAGCCGAAACCCTCCCCGACCAGCTTCCCACTTGTTATGATAGTGTAACTTGGCCCAACTCCGAAGGTACTCCGGCGGAAATATAAGCAAACCAACCACTTGGGTGCTGGTCGGAAGGTGGTTCAGGGCCATCAAGTTGAACAAGTTGTCCTACTGCCTGTAGTGGCAAGGGACCAATCGTTATACCTCCCAGGGGTATCAAATATACTCCGGCAGCCACCTTGTCGTTACAGCACTGCGATTGTATTGCGAGCATGGCGAAGCCTCCTCCAAATACTGGCCCACCAAAAGTGTTCAACGTAAAAGCCCCACTCCATTTACACAAACCTAAGGGGTCAGGATATTTCAAGGGGGCGTTTGAGACATACACATAGAGATGATTCGTGCCTTCTCGCATACCCGCTGGATCGGGTCTCATGTATCTTCCTGACTGTGGAAGGTAATATCTGAAGTAGTTGTAATGCAACCCTGTTTCGGAGTCATAATACTGGCCGGGGAAGCGGAGGTTGTTGGCTATGGTGGAGGCGGGGTCGATCACTGCGTTCCCGAAGGATTCGTACTTGGCGCTCCAAACAATGGCACCGCTGGGAGA
>JAGUZM010000368.1 GCA_020060805.1 Deltaproteobacteria bacterium
GCGCAGATGGCGAGAATATTGTCCATCTTCTCCTTTTTCGCAAAATAATGAATGTAGCTCAAGGCGCACGCCATGCCCCGATCCTTGAAAGAAGCACTCGGGTTGAGGCCGTCGTTCTTGAAGCAAAAATCAATGCCGACCATCTCTTTCAGGCGGTCGTTCGCTCCGACGAGCGGGGTATGCCCTTCCCCGAGATAGACGATCTCTTCCAACGGGATCACCGGCGCGATGAATTCGTAATAGCGGAAGATCCCTTTGAGGGGTTGAAGGTTGAGCATCCGCCGGTAATCAAAAACGGTCCGCCACCGTTCTCCTCCCACTTTCTTGACACCCTCAAAATGCTCGTCCTCGAGCATCAGAATGCCACCGCACTGAGGGCAGGTATAGAGCAGGCGATCGATGCCCATCTGAGCGCTGCATCCGAGGCAGCGGTAAAGCATTTGGCCCGTGGCCTCGGGGATGAGGTAAGGCCTGATTTCTTCTGGAAATTGATCCGGTTTCATCGCTCCATCCTGTGATCGTGAATTTTGAATGGTATTCTTCTTCTCTGTATTATAAAATGCCTTTGATATCAATCGAATAAAGGAGCCTCGGGGGATTTCATTTAGACGACGGTTTCTCCGAAGAGCATTTTATGGTCCTTGAGCTAGGGTTGGAAAAATGCTAATTTGCTTCATCAGCAAGGGGGCCCCCACCGTCGATAGTCATAGGTTGAAGCTCTCGACGCAACAGCATTTTCTCCATACCCGGGGCTTTCATTCCACGTTAAGAGAGATGCTATGGTCATTGAACAAGTCAGGGACGTCCTTAAAATCGAGGCTCAAGCTATCCTGGACCTGATGGATCGGATCGGGCCGGAGTTCGAACGCGCCGTCCAGATGATCCTGAAGTCCAAGGGAAGGGTCATTCTTACGGGCATGGGAAAATCCGGTTTGGTGGCGAGGAAGATCTCCGCCACCCTCAACAGCACAGGAACCCCTTCCCTTTTCCTCCACCCCGCTGAAGCGATCCATGGCGACCTCGGGATGGTTACCAGGGATGATATCGTCATCGCGGTTTCCCACAGCGGCAAGACCCAGGAAATCAACCACATTCTGCCCGTGATCAGGAGGTTGGGCGCCAAACTGATCTCTTTCACGGGGTCCCTGGACTCTCCCATGGCCGGGGAGAGCGATGTCGTGATCGATGTCGGCGTGGAGCGGGAGGCATGCCCCATGGGCCTGGCACCCACAGCGAGCACCACGGCCGCCCTTGCCATGGGCGACGCCCTTGCCGTTGTCCTCATCAACAGCAGGCGCTTCCGTCAAAAGGACTTCAAGAAGTTCCACCCCGGCGGCAGCCTCGGCGAAAGGCTTGCAACCAAAGTCAGGGAAGTGATGTTCACGGAAGATCACATCCCCACGGTGCCGTTGGGTTCGAAGGTGGAGACGGCGCTCAAGGAAATCGACGCCAAGAACATCGGGGCGACCCTTGTGGTCGATGGAGACAGAAAGCTCGCAGGGATCGTCACGGACGGAGACCTGAGAAGGGCGATACTCAAGCACAAGACCATCCACAATCTCAAGGTGGAAAAGGTCATGTCCCCAAGCCCCAAGACAATCGATGAAAACCAGACTGCCGCGGAAGCCCTCGCCGTCATGGAGCTTTACGAGATAACCCATCTTTGCATCGTGGACCGACAAAACCGGATCAAGGGTCTTCTTCATCTGCACGATCTTCTTGGAAGAGAGGATTTCAGGCTCAATGGGATCAACAAAGCCCCCGCGAGGTCTCATCATCGACCTCATCACGCCTCTTAGACAAACCGGCGCTGTTGACGGTCGTGGCCTTGGACAGCTTCTGGACAGGGTCTTGCCCCACGTTCAGGCGGTCTTCCTCGCCAGCCCATGCGCCGGAGAGGGCAAGCAACTCAACCCGTCCCAGCGTGAGGACCTTCTCGACAAAACCCTCGTCATCGTGCGCGGCCGGGTGCCTGTCCTGGTATGGATCAGCGGAGAGACGGCGGAAGAGACGAGAAAAACCCTCAGGCTTCTCGAAAAACGCCTAGGCGCACGGAAATACCAGGGTCAACTCTATTGGGTCGATACCCCCCTTTTATATCACAGCAACCGCGGTTTGCACGGCCATTACCAAGAGCTCGCCTCCCTCACGAAAATGCCCTTCCTCCTCCACAACGACCCGGACGTCATCCGTCCCCTGGGCCGGACCCTCAAAAGAAACAACATTCGCACAAGCATCCTGAAGCAACTGACCCAGATCAACACCATCGACGGGCTGATTTTCCGCGGTGCCCTGGACCGGGCGTATAATTACCAGAAGGCGGCCAGGGACAGGGGAGACTTCAAGATGTACGAAGGGGACGAGAGCCTCTTCCTCAAACATCCGAGCCTGAACGGTGTGGTGTCTTCGGGTGCGAACCTCGCTCCCCGGGCCTGGCAGAGGGTGACGGAATCCTCCCTCGGGTTGAGCGAAACCCGCGCTGACTACCCTGACTCGGTGCAACAGTTATGGGAAGCAGGAGAGTACCTCCGAAGCCTCAGGACTGCCTATCATCCTGACCCCGCTCCCCTCATCAGGCAGGTCCTGTCAGACATGGGAATTCTTGAGAGTTCACCCCGTGTCTCCGAAGATTCAGACCCGGAAGGCCGGGTTGGACAAATGGAAGGTTTGATGGAGCGGTATGGGGATTTTCCTTAGCCTTCGTCCCCCTGTTCATGGCCGCAGCACGAATCCCCGCACGCCGCAGCCTCTGCCATCGCCTTTATGATTTCCCTCGGGTCAGGCTCGCTAACGTCCACGATATGCACCCTCAGATACAAAGCGCCATGGCCTTCAAGAACTGCCAGCTGAGGGATGAACAGGTGCTGAAAGAATTTCGGTGTCTCCCCTCCCCTGAGGTGAAGGTTGAGGATGTCTCCTTCCCGCTTACCCGCGAGGGCGTACTCGAGAGGCGATAAGCCCGGGATTCCAGTGCCGTAAATGAACTCATAGGAGAGGGGCTCCCGGATCAGGTCCATCGTTTCCCCATCCGTCCCCGCTTCCAGGCGGAGTGAAACCTTCTTCAGACTCCCCACTCTCTCTTTTCTTTCCTCCATGTCAGTTCTCCTTCAACGCATAATCGAGGGACTTTATCGACCTTGCCACCAGACGAATATATCGGCTCAGCAGCCTGTGAACATAACATAAATAGAGCGTTCATTGGCGATTATTCGAGTTGAATGGCTCGAAACGCTTCTGGCCACTAGGATTCGCGGTCCTGGCCCCTAACCTGGCTGTGCTGCCGGGCGGGCATTCGCGTCACTTAGCCTTCCCGACTACCCCAACCAAATCGGGCGGGAATCCTCAGGATCAAGAAAGGAGGCCTTACAGGAAAAAATAATGGATGGCTTGACATTATCGAGATTCGATATTAATATCCGATATCACAAAAAGGACGCTCCGGGGACGTGGCATGCGAGAAATAGACCTTGCCTTTATCAGGCTCCATATTCTGTACCATGCATCCAAGGAAGAAGTATACGGCGTCGGGCTGGTAAAGGAGCTGGCGCGGCATGGCTATAAACTGAGCTTCGGCACCCTCTATCCAACCTTGGCTAAGATGGTCAGAAAAGGGCTTATGACTTATGAAGCCAGGACGGTGAATCGAAAACAGAGGAAATATTACCGTATCACGCCCAAGGGCCTCAAGGAACTCAACAAGGTGAAGAACAAGATCAGAGAGTTATATGAGGAGGTCATTGTAGAGAGATGAATTATCTCGTCGTATGTGTGGTGGCGTTCGGCGTCTCCGGCCTCACCCTCTTTTCAGGATTCGGCCTGGGGACTTTGCTTATGCCGGCTTTTGCCCTGTTTTTCCCGGTGCCGGTGGCGGTGGCGGCCACCGCAGTGGTGCACCTGGCCAACAATCTTTTCAAGACGGCCCTGGTTGGGCGCAAGGCGGATTGGGCGGTGGTGGCCAAGTTTGCCCTGCCCGGCAGTGCAGCGGCCATGTTTGGCGCCATGCTGTTGAACCTATTTGCCTCGCTGCCTCCGGTATCATCGTTCCGACTCGGTGAAAGGACCTACGCTATCGACGTTGTCGAGTTGGTAATAGGGGTTTTGATCATCGGGTTTGCTTTTATGGACATCCTGCCGCGCTTCGCGAACCTCTCTTTTGACCGGAAGTACCTTCCCTTAGGCGGCCTGCTTTCCGGCTTCTTCGGAGGGCTGTCCGGCATCCAGGGAGCTCTACGATCCGCCTTTCTCATCAAAGGGGGATTGGAAAAGGAAGCTTTCATCGGTACTGGTACCGTTTCGGCCGTGATCGTGGACGTGGCTCGGCTGCTCGTTTATGGGCTGAGCTTTTACACCACGACATTCGCCAGCATTTCGCCAGACATGAGTGGGCTGGTCATGGCCGCAACCGCGTCAGCTTTCGTGGGATCATTCATCGGCAAAAGGCTGATGAAGAAAGTTACCATGCGCGCAGTGCAAATCATGGTCGGGGTTATGCTGATGGTAGTGGGTGTTGGAATGGCCAGCGGGCTTTTCTGAAGGAGAAGGGCAAAATGGAGCATAGAAAATCGGTCTTCGTAAATTGGCTCGGCCTGGTCATTGCACGGCCTCGTCCTTCCCCGGACTTAGCTCGCGTGTTTCGCCCACTATGCGGCGAACCCTTCGCGCAAAGTGTTTTCTGGGCCTTTCGTCTTATCCGGTTTGCTTAAACCGATTCACGCAGGATAGCGATGATTCGATCGGATTGCGATATAAATTCAAACGTCGTGGGCTTGTTTTGGATAGCGAAGAGGTGAATCCAATGAAGAGTCATTTCCTTACCCCCCGCTATAGAATGTCTGTTTCGAGAACCCTTCTATGCTGTACCGTGGTTTTTTTCACCGC
>JAGUZM010000222.1 GCA_020060805.1 Deltaproteobacteria bacterium
AGAACCGGGTTGAGCGCTTTGCCGATATCGTGGGCGCCGACGGCATTGAGGACCGTGATCCTGCCCGTCTCCGGGTCCACCTCCAATTCGACCACATCCGCGGCAAAGGTGTAGGCCGGAGAGATGTTCCCCTTCCCTGTCTTGAAGTCGATGAAATCAACTCCCGAGTCATAGGTTCCCCTGCCGATGATGGACTTGCTCTCCTTTCCCATCTTGTGCTCCGAATGCCGGATCAGAACATCCATTCGCCAGGCCTTCTCGGGGTTCGACTTTGGAAACACCTTTCGGTCCTGGAGCACGATCTCTTCGGGAGGTACCTTCATCAGCTTGCTGGCCAGTTCAACGATCTGTTTCTTCGCATCTTCAGCGGCCAATTTCGCCGCGTTCCCGGAGTAGAAGGTCACCCGGGATCCGTAGGTTCCGGGGTCCACGGGCGTAAAATCGGTGTCTATGCCCGCATTGATCGTCACATCGTTAATCGAAAGCCCCAGGACCTCCGCCACAACCTGCGCCACGACCGTGCAGGAACCCTGGCCGATGTCCGTTGCTCCTGTCAGGACCGCCGCGCTGCCGTCCTCGTTCATCTTCACGATGCAGCTGGAGGAATTGTGGCCGCTCAGCTTCACCCCCGTGATGAAGGAGGAGGTTCCCATCCCGATGCCCCGATAAGGGGGAAGCTTCCCTTTCTTTTCTTTCCACCCCGAGGCGGCCACTGCCTTTTCTACACACTCCTCAAAAGCGCAGCTCGTGATCTTGTAGCCCCCGGGGGTTTCGTCGCCCGGATGAAGGGCGTTCTTGATGCTCACCTCGGCGATGTCGAGTCCCAAGTCCTCGCACACCATGTCCAGCTGCTGGCCGAGGGCCCACCTCAGCTGGGCGATGCAATGTCCTCTTAGGGACCCGCAGAACCCTTTGTTCGTAAAAATGCGATAGCCGTCATATTTGACGTTGGGTAACTTGTAGGGGATATCGATGAAAAACGCCGGCAGGGCAATGCTGACAGGCCCTATCGTGGAGTAAGCGCCACCGTCCGCGATGACGTGGATTTGGATCGCTTTGATATAGCCGTCCCTGGTCATCCCTGTTTTGCACTTCATGTAGAAGGGGTGGCGCATCTCCCCCATGACCAGGACATCTTCCATGGTATAGACGAATTTGACGGGCTTTCCTGTTTTCCTGGACAATATGAGCGAGCAGTAATCGAGGGCAAAAGGATCGGACCGGGCTGAGCCGAATCCGCCGCCCACATAGGTCTGGATCACTCTCACCTTGCTCGGGGCAAGGCCCAGGGCCATCGCGAGCTTTCGGTTCACGATGTAGGGGCTCTGCTTGTTGCCCCAGAGCGTTGCTTTCCCGGAGGGGTCCCAGAGGCCCACCGATGCATGGGGCTCGAGAAATCCATGTTTGATCGCCTGGGTTCTGAATTCGTCTTCCCGGACATGGTCCGATTCCCGGAAGCCCTGCTCTACGTCACCGAAGCCCAGATGTTGCTGCGCGCTGATGTTGTTTTTCACGTGATCATGAATCTGGGGTGCCCCCTCTTTCATCGCCTCAAAAGGATCGAACACCGCGGGAAGCTCCTCATACTCCACCTTGATGAGGTCCAGGGCTTCTTCCGCGGTATCCTCGTCAATCGCAGCCACGGCAGCCACCTCATCGCCGATGTAGCGAACTTTCTCCTGAGCCAAGGGGGTTTGATCCCTTGTGGCGGCCGTGAACCCGTACTTCAAGCCCCAGGGGAAATCTTTTCCGGTGATGATCGCCCTCACCCCGGGAAGCTTGAGGGCCTTCTTCGTGTCGATCTGAAGGATCTTCCCGTGAGGGATCGTGCTCCTGAGGATTTTCCCGTGAAGCATCCCGGGCAATGAGAAGTCAGCCCCATAGCCGGCCCTTCCCGTAGCCTTCAGAACCGCATCCACCTTGGGCACGCCTTTTCCGATAACCGACATCTCTTCCTTCATCTCTCACGCCTCCTTGCTCATCTCTTGGGCTGCCTTCATCACGGCCTCCACGATCTGGTAATACCCGGTGCAGCGGCAGAGGTTGCCGGAGACAGCTTTCTTCGCCTCTTCTTCGGTGGGCTTGGGATTCCTGTCCAAGAACGCCTTGCTCACCATGATCATTCCCGGAGAGCAAAAACCGCACTGGATGCCCCCGGTCTCCACGAAGGCTTTTTGAACAGGATGAAGCTTGTCCCCATCGGCCAGGCCCTCGATGGTCGTGATCTTTTTCCCCTGAACCCTCACGGCAAGAACCAGGCAGGCATTCACCGGCTTGCCGTCGATCAGCACCGTGCAGGCACCGCATTGCCCGATATCACAGCCTCTGTGGCTTCCCACCAACCCGAAATCCTCGCGGAGCACCTCCAGAAGCGTCCTTCGATGATCGATTTCTTTTTCATAGGGTACCCCGTTGATGCTGAACGTCATCCTCTGTTTCATGGTCGTCCTCCCCTTATTCCCGCTCTCAAGATCCGTTTTAATGAGAGCTCCGCTATAGTGAACGAATGAACGGCATCAATAAATCGGCATTCTCGCCACTCCTCTGGCGTCAAGAGCCACCCTGTCTAAATCCCCCCACGAGGCTGTCCGACAACTCAAAAATCCTCTCCCCCTCCAGGGTGAGGGGGTGTAGATTTAAGCACTTCCACCCTCACCCCAACCCTCTCCCTCGAGGGAGAGGGGGTTGTCAGACAGGGGGCGAGGGGGGATTTCCTTTTGTCACGGCCCTGAAATCATCTTTGAGGACTAAAGCTGCTGTATAGAACTCCGGATGGCCCTCTTTGTCAAAACGCGAACCATCTCTTTCCTGTACTCCGCAGAGGCCCGGATGTCTTCGATCGGCTTGGCTTCCTCAGAAGCGGCCAGGGCCGCATCCTCTATCAGCCCTTCGCTGAATTTCTTCCCCCTCAACACCCCTTCAGCCCTTTTCGCCCGCATGGGAACAGGCGCCACAGCTCCGAGGGAAATCCGTATGTCCTTGCAAGTGTCTTTTTTCGAGTTCGAAGCCAGGCACACGGCGACCCCCACCACGGCCAGGTCCATTTCTCTCCTGAGGGTGTGCTTGATGTAAGTCCCCTTTTCTCCCCGGCCCCGAGGGATCTGGATTTCCTTCACGATCTCCTTCGGGTTCAACACCGTTTGACCAGGACCCTTAAAGAAGTCCTCCACGAGCACCGTTCTGCTCGACTTGGGGCCTACCAGTTTCAGGGAAGCTCCCAGGGCAATCAACGGGGGAGCGGAATCCGCAGAGGGTACGGCGTTACACAGGTTCCCCACCATCGTCCCCATGTTCCGCACCTGCTCCGAGGCCATCTGGCCGACCGTTTCCTCCAGGATGGGGCAGTGTTTCTTCACGAGGGAAGAATCCCTCACCCCGGCCAGGGTCACCATCGCTCCGATGACGAGCCCTTTTTCACGGCTGTAGGTGAGGGCATGCAAATCCTCGATTCCGCTCAAGTCAATCAGAATCCTGGGGGTCAGATCCCGGTATTTCATCTTAAGCAGGAGATCCGTCCCCCCGGCGATCAGCCTGGCACGGCCGTCGTGCTTGCTCAGCAATGAGACAGCCTCCTTGAGGGTCCCAGGGAAAAGGCACTCCAGCTCAGGCAGCCTCCTCAATCTTCCCGTTCTTTTGCCCATCTCAAACCTCCTTCTCATCCTCCGCCCAACGGCAGCAGGTTCACTGTCACCACGTCTCCTTCACCCAGCCCCATCTCCAGGCTCTCGGGCGTTCCCCGGTTCGGGGAGTCGTTGATCCGGATATCAAAAGCCATGTGGTCGATTTCACCGTTCAGGGGGTTGATAACCCGGATCCGCCCGGAACTCACGGAATCAAGCCTAGCCAGGAGCGTGCGAAGGCTCACCGCGGCTTCCTTGAACTCCATCGTCTCTTTTCCCTCCAGGCCCGGGAGAACGACGTTTGAAACGATCTTGATTTTCATGGACCATTCCCGTCTGCAATCTGTCGTGCATCTGATATTGAGGTCTCACATTTGCTTTTAAGCGCACAAGCCCCCTGCCATTCCCTCACGCGGCCGCTCGCAGGTGCCATATCGCCTCAGTGCCCTCGTCAAAGACCCCATAATCTGAATGGGGATCGCCGGGTGGGCATAAGAGCGGCGCTCGGTGCACGGTCCACGAAACGACACTCTCCTTTATTTTATCGTGCACCGTTTACCTCGGACCGTGTACCTCCCACCTACATTCGGTTCGGCAGCCACAGGGCAATTTGCGGGAAGATGAGGATCAAATGTAGCCCTACGATCGTCAAGATCATGAACGGAAAGGCTGCCTGGTAAACATCCTTCATTTTAACGTCCGGAGGCGTCACACCCTTCATGATAAACAGGAGCAGCCCGAAGGGTGGAGAGATAAGCCCCAACGTGATGGCGACCAGCATGAGCAGGCCGAACCACACGGGGTCATACCCCAGGGCGGTGGCCACGGGCATGAAAAGCGGTACGCCGATCATGATCATCGATATCTGCTCGATCATCGTTCCCATGAGGATCAGAACCCAGATCATCGTGGCGATCACGAGGATGGGGGATACGGGGAGGCTCGTTGCCATCTCCACGATTCCCCGGGTGATCCCGGTGAAAGCCAAAATCTGGCTGAATGCCACGGAACCGGCGACGATCATGAAAATCATCGTTGAAATCCCGAGGCACCTCTTGGCCGAAGTCATGATCACATTCATATTGAACCGCCCGTAGGCGATGGCGAGTACGATGCTCGCGAGAGCTCCCAGGGCGGATGCTTCCGTGGGTGTCGCGAACCCGGAAAAAATGCTGCCGAGTACCGCTATCACGATGAGAGACAAAGGCAGCAGGTACTTGAGAAAATCGACAAACAGGTTGGACGTGGAGGTCTTCAGCTCTTCGCCC
>JAGUZM010000519.1 GCA_020060805.1 Deltaproteobacteria bacterium
GCATGAGGACGCTGATGCAGGACGGGATCCGGAAGGTGTTCCTCGGCATCACGGACTTATCGCAGGTACGGAAAGTCTGCATCAAGTAAAGAAAAGCAGCCGGAAAACCTCTCCGCCGCGATCACATCCTTGTGGTGATGTGAACCGCCGTGCGCTCCGCCTCGAAATACCTCTTGGAAAAGTCCCCGACCCGGTCAGGATCAAAGGGTTTGCAGCTGAAAACGTCGAGGTAGGCGTTATTCGTCAGGTTTGCGAAGTGCCCTGAAATCAGAGATGTTTCAATCAGCTGGACCATGGAGTACCCGGCCACACGATCATCCTCGCCGAAGTGAACCACCTGGCACTCGCCAAAGCGTTTCATCCCGATCAGTTCGCAGAGTTGAACCACGTAGCGCCTGATTTTTTCAGCGTCCCTTATCGTCACCGGATTGCAGGCATAGAGGTCTAGGCTGACGAGCAAGCCCCAGGGGGCGGCCTCAGGCGAGGGTGCAGGCCTCTGCGTCATTCTGGCGACCGCTCCTTTTCTCATCGATCACTCCTTGGGGCAAAAAGTTTCGTCTTATTTAAACTCTTTTCAAGATTTGTCAACGAAAAAATCGGCCCCGAAGAGCCCCTTATCCCATACCCGGGTGAAACCGGGAGTATCCATCCGGCGTCACCTCGGGGGTTACACCTCCATGCCTGCCGGGACGGCATCAACCCCAAAAACCCTTAAACAGAGCCATAGAACGCTTTGGCATGTATTTTGTAAAGCTCCGGAACAGGCGTCGAAGGAAAGAAAGGCAGCGCAGAGAAGGCCGGGTGATGGAAACGAAAGGATCCCAAGGTGGGTCGCCAAAGGGGGTGGAGACCGGCGGCGAACTCGACGGGGAGGTGCGGAGGAAGTTCTACTACTCCCGCCTATACCGCCGCTTTATCCTGATCAACCTCGTTTGCTCCCTTGTGCCCCTGCTCCTGGTGGGCTGGGGGATCAACACCCACTATACCAACCTCGCCAAATCCCGGATGACGGAGTCCTTTGAAAGCGAGGTGGCCCATCATCGGAAGCTCATCGAACTTTTCCTGAGAGAGCGCACCTCCAGACTCCGCCTCATCGCTCAGACCCATTCCAAGTCATATCTCGGCGACGCCTCGAACCTGAGGCATGTTTTCGAACTCCTGAACCAGGAATATGGATCCATGGAAGACCTCGGGGTGATTAACGCCGAGGGCAAGCACGTCGCCTATGTCGGGCCCTATGACCTGATGGACAAGGATTACTCCCAGACCACCTGGTTCAAGAATGTCATGGCCAGAGGCGTCTACATCAGCGACATGTTCACAGGGTGGCGCAAGGTTCCCCATTTTATCATTGCCATTCTGCGTGTTGAGAGCGGGGAGCGGTGGATCCTGAGGACAACGATCGATACGCGCGCATTCCGCTCTCTCGTTGAGAACGTGCGGATCGGCAAAACCGGGGAGGTGTATCTCCTCAATGGGGAAGGGGTGTTCCAGACCACGCCGCGATTCGGCGGTACGATCATGGAAAAAGCTTCCATCCCCGTGGAAGACGTGCACGAAGGAACCAGGATCCGCACTATGGAACTCGCTCCGGGAGACGGGAAGGGGCGCCCCACCCGGCAGATCGTGGCCACGGCATGGCTGAAGGAGCCGCGGTGGATGCTGGTGGTGAAGCAGAACCATGATGAGGCCTTCGGGGAAGTGAACCACGCCAACAACGCCACGTTGCTTTTTCTTCACATCTGTGCCTTCACCATCCTTATCATCACGGTCCTGACCACCCGCTATCTCGTCAAGGTGATCAAGAAACGGGACGCGGAGGCAGACCAGCTGAACCGGCAGTTGATGGAGGCAGGAAAGATGGCCTCCATCGGGGAACTTTCCGCCGGCGTGGCCCACGAGATCAACAATCCCCTGGCCATCATCCTGACGGAAAAGCAGATCCTCCTGGATATGGCTGAATACTCCCCCGGCCTCGACGAGGAGTTCAAGAAGTCCCTCGTCGAGTCCATGGATCAGGTCGACACCCAGGTCAAGCGCTGCAAGCGGATCACCCACAACCTGCTCCGGTTTTCACGACGGACCAAGTCGGTCATCGAAAAGGTGGACCTGAATCCCTTCCTCAAAGAAGTGGTGGACCTGATGGAGCGGGAAGCCAGATCGATGGGGATCAAGTTTATGACAGACCTGGACGATCGGCTGAAACCTCTCCTGACCGACCCTTCACAACTTCAGCAGGTCTTTCTGAACCTCATCACCAACGCCATCGATGCCCACGACGGAAAACCTTACGGCACCATCCGCATCGCCACCCGTGGGGACGATGAAAACAGAAGGGCGCTTATCGTCTTCGCGGATACGGGTTGCGGTATCCCGGAAGGGATTATCGAGAAGATCTTCGACCCATTCTTCACGACCAAGCCCGTGGGGAAAGGCACGGGGCTCGGGCTTTCCATCTGTTACACCATCATGCAACGGTTGGGGGGGAGGATCTCGGTGAAGAGCCTGGTTGGCGAAGGGACGGAATTCACCCTCACCTTGCCCTATGATCCCCCCGGGGAGGTGCGGGCGAGCGTTGAAGCGAAAGAGCGGGGTTAAATCGGGAGGGAGGGAGGAGCGATGAAAGGGCCCAGGATCTTGTTGGTTGATGACGAAGTGGTTTTCACCACCAACATGAGCAAACTTCTCGCCAACCGGGGATACGACGTGGTCGCGGTCAACAGCGGGGATGCGGCTGTTGAGGCGGTTGAGAAGGAGAAATTCGACGTCGTGATCCTGGATCTGAAGATGCCCGGGATGGACGGGATCACAACCCTTGAAGAAATCAAGAGGCTCAGTTTTTTCACGGAAATCCTGATCCTCACGGGGCATGGGTCCATGGACAGCGCCTTTAGGGCGATCGAAATGGGGGCGTATGACTATGTGATGAAACCATGCGAAATCGCCGAGCTGGTGATCAAAATGGAAGGGGCGTATGCACGGAAAAGGGTTCAGGAAAAGAAGGCCTGAAGGGATGTTTTGGCGCTCCGCTTGAAATACCCTGGAGTCACCCAGCATCCCAAGGAATGACATGTTTTTGCCAGCCGCCTTCGAGGGCTTCCCAAGTCTTCGATGGCGACGACTCAATCGATCACAGGAGGAAAAGGTTATGGCGGAGATCAATCGGAGAAAAGCAGCCTTCAAGTTCTGTTTCTGGCTTGCCGTGAGCGTGGCGTTGTTCGGTTACATCATCTACAGCTACACCTCCGGGCAGATGATCCAATGGTACTACTACACGGCCTCCCTCGACGGGTATGCCGTTGACGCCAATCGATCGATGGATGCCACCAAGGAAAAGCCCGCGATCCTTGCGATCCGGAAGCAGGGAGAGATAGACGGGCTGGTGGCGATCCCGGTGAAAAAAGGGGACCGGCTGCCCAGGCATGCGAACGGGGTGATTTCCCAGGCTGAGATCAAGTCCGGGAAACGGGCAGTCGTCGAAGGTGAAACGATCAAGATGATGGTGCCCTGGCAGATCAAGGAGACGAAGGGGTTCAAGTTCAAGGACACCTTCAAACACAAGGGGATCAGGACCAACCCCTGGTCCGGCGCATGGAACGTGGCCATGGTTCTTTCCCTCGGGCTGGCCCTCGGGCTTTTCGCTGAAGGGTTCACCGACTTGTTCGGCCTGAAGATCGGCAAGATAGAGCACGGTCACTGAAAGGAGGGAAGGGGAATGTTCGATTTTGCTATCGCGGGAGTGCAGGCTCCTGTTTTCTTGTTGGCTCTGGTCGGGCTCACGGTCGGTATCGTGGGCGGGTTCATCGGCGTGGGGGGCGGGTACATGGTCACCCCGGCGCTGATCGTTTTCGGGTTCCCCGGTTACATGGCATCGGGGATTGACATGACCCACATATGCGGGAAGGGGCTCGTCTCCACGGTGCGCCACCGCCAACTCGGCAACATCGACTGGACCCTGGCCCTGACGATGATTGCCGGGACGATGCTGGGGGTGGAACTGGGGGTGAGACTCCTCGTTTACTTCAAGCATCTCGGGATCTCCGGGGTGGTGCTTCTGGTCACCTCCGTGGCTCTGATGTTCACCCTCTTCCTTTACACCCAGGTTGAGACCCGCCGGGCTCACAAGAAGATGGAGGAGATGGAGAGGGAGGGCAAGGAACTGGGGCGAGAGTTGCAGACGAGCAACCTGCCGAAGTATTTCCAAATCATCCCCCTGGCCCCGATCATCCGATGCCGGTCGGCGAGAGTGATCGTGTCCATGTGGGTGATTGTTCTGGTGGGCATGGTGACGGGCGTGCTGGCGGGTTTTCTGGGCGTGGGGGGAGGCTTCATTCGGGTGCCTGCCCTGGTGTACGTGGTAGGCGCCTCCACCCACATCGCGGTCGGGACGGACCTCGTTGAGATCGTGGTCTCCGGAGCGTACGGCGCCCTTCGTCATTCCATCGAAGGCAATGTGGACATGATGGCCGTGCTCTTCATGATCTCCGGCGCGATGATCGGCGCCCAGGTGGGGAGCATCGCCACATCCTATGTGCGCGGCCCTGCCATCCGCTACATCCTGAGCTACTCCCTCATCCTGGCGACACTGGGTGCCGCGCTCCGCCTGGTCTACGTCCTGACAGGACAGAGCGTCCATTGGCTGTCCCTGGCAGCGGTGGTGCTCACCCTGGGAGAGATGATCTTCCTGTGCCTTTTCATCAGCTCCCTGGTGTGGTTTGCGGTCAGGCGGCGCGGGGGCAAGTGGGTCCCCGAGTGGGTGGGCCCCCTGGTGATCTGAAGGGAAAAGGGTAAAAGAAGGAGGAAATCCTATGAAATGGTTTATCAATTCGATGCTCGGGTTCTGGATACTGCTTCTGGCTGTTTCCCTTGGGGCGGCGGCAGTGGTGTACGAAATCTGGCTGAGGGGCCACGTATAAGGGGGGGAGGCCATGAAAGCAATCATATCCATCGGTTCCAACATCATTCTGTATGCCTTCCTGCTGTGGCTGCTGTATGATTCGACGATCCACGAATGGGATCCGTGGTTTGCGTTCGTGGTGGGTTTTGTGCTGGTCCTGGCGGTGGCGGTGAGCCTGATCCCGTCGCTTCGAGCGAAGGGGGTATCGCCCGGTCATTATCCTGATGAATGAGCGAGCGGTTAAGGAACTGAGGAAGGACATCTCCGGCCTGTGGGCGAAGCGGGCGCGGGGGGATATATCGGAGCGGGCTTTCAGGAAGGAAAGCGAGCGGCTCGTACTGGACCTGTGTCACCTTCTCGTTCGGCAACGGACCGGGGATAAGGAGCGTATCCTGGCGGAGCATCATGTGGTCCGTGCCCACACCAAGCTCGCGGGCTCGGTTCTGAGGGAGAGCGAGCAGGAATTCGTCAGCCTCTTGGCTACGGATCGCCGGCTGTTTCGCCTGAGGGCCACCTTGAACCCGGACCAGCCCATCCTCTTCCGTGACGGTGAGAAAGACGCGATCGATGAACTCGATTATGCGTCCGCCACCGGCGTGGTGGTCCGCACACAACGGCGGAAGGGCGAGATCGTGGCGGGGCTCGCGATAGCGGCCCTTGCCATCGTCGGCCATCCCTGGCTCCAAATCACGAGCGCGGCCCTTTTTCTCCTGGGGGTTGCGGGAGCCCTGCACGGTCTCCTCCTGCCGACGCGGTGGGCCGAAGTGCAGGGACGCACCCCACCCGGCTCGTCGCCGTTCCAGATCTGGGCCTTGCGAAAGAAGAGCGGCCGCGGCCTTGTGAGGTTCCTGCGCGAAAAGATCCCCCCCAGGTAGAACCGGGTTTCGACATCGCCGGGGACGGCATTCTGTGATGGGTCATGAATTACCCTCGTGTGGTTCACGAAGCGGCTGGTTCTTGCCGCCGACGGGATTGGCGTTTTCCTCGGGGTGTGGTAACTTAACTCGGAGAGGAGGAGGCCATGCCGGAGGAAAAGAGGGATCGCGGCGCCCGTGAAAAAAAAGTCGGCATCGTGGCGGCTGTGCTGCGTCGTTCGATCAGGGCCCTCTTTGTCTTCCTGGATCTCGTCGGCCTCTACTCCCAGCGCCGGGTTGATCAAGAGGCGCAACTCGCCCGGTTTCGGTCCAACCACATCGAATTCCGTGCCCTTCTAACGGCAAATAACGACTTCTTGACCCTTACTGCGGAACTGGACGAGAGCCGGCAGACCGACGCCTTGCCCCACCCGGCGTGGGTGAAGAAGCAGGTCCTCTGCGCCGCCGTGGACGTACACCGCATGGTGAGATGTCTCAACGCGATCTCCGACAACCGCTATCCGCAGCTCGCCGAAAGATACCAGTCCATTTCAGGAGAACTGGCCAAACGGCTGGAAGGGGTCTCTGCTCAGCCCCCGGCCTCGTGGGTCCTGGACCTTTCTCAAGTCAACGCTGAAGACGCATGGCTGGTGGGAGGAAAGATGGCCAACCTCGGGGAAATCCGCAATGTCCTAGGGTTTCCCACGCCCCCGGGGTTCGCGGTCACGGCAGAAGCTTACCAAAACATGATTCGGTCTCACGGATTCCTGCCGGGCGAAAACGGAAACCTCCCTTTTGCGGGAGGCGACATGCCGAATGGGAGTGAAGGAAACATGGGTGAGCGCACGTCGGGGCTGTCGATCCCGGAGACGATCGAGAAGGCTATCCTGGACGCCTACGACCAGCTCACCCATAACCTCGGGGTTGCGCCGGCCCTGGCGGTCCGGTCGAGCGCCATCGGTGAAGACAGCGCCTATTCCTTCAGCGGACAGTACCTGACCGTGCTCAACGTTGGAAGGGAGGGGCTCGTGGAGGCGTACCGGAAGGTCGTGGAAAGCCTCTTCTCCCCTGAGGCCGTCCATTATCGGCAACTGCATAAGCTGAGCGCGAGCGCCATGGCGGTCGGGTTCCTGGTGATGGCCGACGCCGCGGCAAGCGGGGTCGTGTACACCGCGGACCCCGCCCGTGCCGA
>JAGUZM010000460.1 GCA_020060805.1 Deltaproteobacteria bacterium
ACCCGCGTTGAATCCCACATGAGAGAGTGGTGAGTGTGCATGACCCCTTTGGGTGTTCCCGTGCTCCCCGAGGTGTAGAGGATGGAGCAGACCTCATCCGCTTTAGGCAGGTCTTTGTTGAGCTCCCCGGCATCGATCTTTTCTCCCAAGCGCAAGCAGTCATCGTAGGATGTTGCCCAATCAGGAACCTCATTTCCTCTGATGATGATTTTTTCCATGTCCGGAAGGTCGGGGCGCACCTTCTCAAGGATCTCGATGAAATTGGCCCCCTTGTATCCATCCACGCAGAAAAGGAACTTGGCTCCGGCGTGTTTCATCATGTAGGTAATCTCGAACTTCCTGTACCTTGTGGACAGGGCTATGAACACGCCGCCGGCATACAGGATGCCCAGCTGTATGTAGAAAAACTCCGGGCCGTTTGGTAACAGCACGCCGGCTCGGTCACCTTTGCGCATGCCCATCCTTTTGAGGGCCATGGCCACCTGATGAATGCGATTCCTGAACTGAGAATAGCTGATCCTCTGGTCCTCGAAAACCAGAGCCTCTTTTCCGGGATCTTCCTCTGCCAGCTTGTCCATCATCTGGCCGTAGGTGAGTCCCATGAACTCATCAAAATCAGGCACCCCTCTCTTCGCCGTGTTCATCGGTTCTTTTCCTCCCGGGATTCGTCGAATCCCTCCCTGATCCAGAGGGGAGCCACCCCTCTTTTTCCCCCAGCAGGCTCCTCGATTGATGAGATGTGGAGCCTATTATTCGCCCTCTTTCGTTTTCTTTTTCCCTTTGTCTTTTAAAGGATTGATCATGGACCCGGTCGCCAGGCCGATGACCTGATTCCTGTTTTCCAATTGGACAGCCGTCTCAAGGCTTGCACAGCCAATATTGCGGTTAACCGCTTCCTTGGTCATTCTGAGCCCCAGAACGGACTTCTTCACCATCTTGGAGGCAAGTCCTTTAGCCTTATCCATCAGTTCTTCAGCCTCAACCACGTAGTTTACGAACCCGATCCTCTTGGCTGTCTCCGCATCCATCACCTCGCCGGTGTAAAGATACTCCGCAGCAAACCCGAGGTTGACCTCCCTGGGGAAATGAAAACTGCTCCCCATGTCAGCGGCGCTCAAGCCCACGTTAATATACGAGGCCACGAATTTTGCCGTGGGGTCCGCTATCCTGATATCAGCAGCCAGGGCAAAGCTGAATCCGCCCCCCGCCGCATACCCTCGGACAGCCGCGATGATCGGCTGAGGCGAGCTTCTCATCAGCAGAATGACCCTCGAGATCTCCTCTTGAAACCGGTAAATCTCTTCCGTGTTTCGTTTTCGCAGAATCCCATTTTCCTCTGTGACCTCATCGACATCCGAGCCTGCGCAAAATGCCCTCCCTGCGCCTGTCATGATGATAACGCGGCATCCATCCCTGTCGCTCTGTCTCTCCCCCCAAAACTGCAGAAGTTCCTGCTTCATCCGCTTGGTGTGGGCGTTAAGTTTCTGGGGCACATTAAGGGTCAGAACCCCGATCGAATCCTCAAGTTCAAAAATAAGAGTCTCGTATTTCATTCTGCCTCCAAATTTATTGAGGTTTTCCTGTCTCCCCCTGCCAAGGGAGAATATGGAGGGTCCCATATTTGTCTTGACACGCATAAGCCCCCTCACCCCAACCCTCTCCCCCAACCGTGGGGGGAGAGGGCAGGGTGAGGGGGAGCGGATCGTCAATACTATTTCGAGACGATTAATAACTCCCCTTAGGCGATCATCTCCCCGGTTCCGTTTTAATCCGTCATGATACCCCCATCGATCACGAGGGTTTCGCCTGTCACAAAACTGGACGCATCCGAGGCAAGGAAAATCATGCCACCCACTATCTCTTCCGGTTCCGCTATCCGCTTCACAGGGGTTCTTTTCAGGATCTGCTCCTGAATTCCCACATCAGATGACAGATAAGAATCGAACAGGGCGGTATGGACATGCCCCGGCGCTATCGCGTTAACTCGGATATGGTATGGCGCCCATTCTTTGGCCATCACCTTCGTGGCCATCACGACCGCAGCCTTGCTGATGGCATATACCCCGATCTTATGATCAGGCCTAAATGCGTCGATGGAAGACACATTGATGATCCTGCCGCCCCCTGTGTCCTTCATCCCTCTTGCAACCGCCTGGCTGAGGAAAAAAAGCCCTTTCAGATTCACATCCATGACCTTATCCCAGAGACGTTCTTCTGCTTCCATCGCGGAGGCCAAGGCCGGACTTCCCCCGGCGTTGTTCACAAGAATGTCAATACGGCCAAATTTGTCGGTGACCTTCTTCACCAATCTCGAAATCTCGTCCATTCTCCCAAGGTGGGTTTGAACTGCTAAAGAGTCCCGGCCCAGTTTCTTGATCTCAGCGGCGACCGTCTCCAGGTCGGCGATTTTCCGGCTGGCTATCGCGACATCCGCCCCTGCTGAAGCAAAGGCCAGGGCGGCGGCCCGGCCTATTCCGCGGCTCGCACCGGTGATCAGGGCAATTTTATTTGCGAGAGAAAAGCGTTGTTCCGATTTCATAGAAAACACCCTTCCTCTGGTCTTGATGATCCCTAACCAGGAAACCAGGATCAGGCACTTTTGTTAGACCGCGTGCCCGAGGGAAGATACACGGACAGGATGACGCCCATCGCCATGGAGATCATCCCTGCCAGAAAACCGTAGAAATAATCGTTCGCCAGGTCGAAAATAAACCCGGCTAGCCAGGGCCCGACCACACCGCCCAAGGTAGCCCCCAGGACTATCAGGCCGAAAATCGAACCCATCGCAACCAAACCGAAATACTCCGAAGTGACCAGCGGAAACATAGATGCCAGGCCGCCGTAGGAAAACCCGAAAAGAATACTGAACGCCCAAAGCATCCATGCCTCCCTGCTTGCTGCAAGCCAGAGCATGGACAAGGCCTGCGCCAAGAGCATCATCCGAAGGGCATTTCTCGTCCCAATGCCTTCTCCCACCGCCCCTAACACCAATCGCCCCAAAACGCTCACCCCTCCCAGAACAGCCAGCATAGCCGCCGCCGTGTTCGGCTGAACGCCGATATCTGTGGCGTACGGGACAAGGTGCACCATCGGGATGGCCATCCCCACCACCCACAGGCTGTGGACGAAGAATAGGACCCAGAAATAGGACTTTCCCATAGCTTCTCTTGTGGATGTCGCCTGTGGAGTGGAAGCCGTTGGTTGGCGGCCATGGCTTGTTGCGGCATTTCCTTGAACGGGTTTCTGCAACTCCTGTCCATAAGGCTGGAGGCCAAGATCTTGGGGATTTCTCCTGATGAGATAGGCAGCAAAGAAGTAGACCGCCCAGATCATGACGCCAAACATGACGAAAGTTGCCCGCCAGTTCCCCTTCCCGATGAGATACCTTGCAAGGGGCGAGTAGACAAGGGTTCCCAGGCCCAGCCCGGCCACCACAATGCCCACGGCTGTACCCTTTTTCTTGATGAACCAACGGGAAACCGTGGAGGCTGTTGGAGAATACGAAGTCCCTACGCCGATACCGATCATGAGCCCGAAAGTGACATACAGAATCCACGGTGCGGAGACAAAAGAGGTTAGCACAGCCCCTGCACCCATGATAAGCCCCCCCAGGGCGAGGGTCTTTCTGGGACCATAGCGATCAGTCATTCGCCCCATGAAAAAAGAGGAAATTCCGTAGGTCAGAAAACAGAGAGAGAACACGCCCGATAGAAAAGCTCTGGAGCAATCCCATTCCCTTAACCAGAGCTTGAAGAATACTCCAAACGTGTACATGATTCCAAAGCCTGTCGTTGTGACAGCCAGGGAAACAAAAGCGATGATCCAGCCATAGAAAACTTTTTTCTCTTGATAACTTGACATATCCCTTGGCTTCAATGCCGTGACAGGGTGGAGATAGGGTTGTGGACCGAAAAAACCAGACCCGGTTTATTCACGAGCCAGGCAGCGAACTAGATACCGCACTTTCTCTTGACTTCTTCGCTCTCCCGCATTTCATGGCAGGGACCATGGTAGGTGATCTCTCCCTTCTCAAGAACATAGCCCCTTTGGGCCAGCTTGAGGGCAACGTGGGCATTCTGCTCAACAAGCAGCAATGTCAGCCCTTCGCTTTGACACAGAAGGGGGATTATTTTCGTCAGTTCCTGAACGATGATAGGCGCAAGCCCTTCACAGGGCTCATCGAGAAGCATCATTTGGGGATTACCCATCAACCCGCGGGCGATAGTCAACATCTGCTGTTCTCCTCCGGAGAACGTCCCGCCGAGCTGGTTCTTCCTAACGCCCAGCCTCGGAAAATAGGTGTACACTTTTTCGAGGTTCTTTCTCTTTGTCTCCTGTGAGGCCTTCGCCAAATTTTGCGTGCCAAGAATCAAATTCTCCCGGACGGTCAAGTTTGGGAAAATCCGCCGGTCCTCCGGAACATAGCTGATCCCCTTCCTCACAATTTCATGGGTTGGGATGCTTGTGATTTCTTCTCCTTTGAAAAATATCCGGCCGCTCCGGGCCTGAACGATGCCTATGATCGTTTTGAGGGTCGTACTTTTTCCCACACCGTTGCGGCCCAACAAGCAAACGATTTCCCCTGCCTGCACATTCAGGCTCACCCCCTGAAGAATATGGCTTCGGCCATAGAAGCTATGGATCTCTTTCAATTCAAGCATTAGACTTCCTCCCCCAGATAGGCTTGCCTGACCTCCTTGTTTGTCTTTATCTCGCCCGGAGTGCCCTCTGCCAGCAATCTCCCTTGGTGCAGGACAGCGATCTCGTCAGAAACCTCAAACACCAAATCGATATCATGTTCAATGAGGAGGATCGTGAGGGTCCCCTTGAATTTCTTGATGAGTTCGATGGTAGCCCTGCTTTCTCCCAGGTTCATGCCGGCGGTGGGCTCGTCCAGGAGGAGAAATGTCGGCATGGAGGCAAGGGCAATTCCTATCTCCAAATGACGCTGGTCACCATGGGACAGGTTTCCCGCCAGTTCATCCCCCTTTTCCGAAAGGCCTATTAAGTCAAGGATCCGCCCGGTTTCCTTTGCCTGCTCCTTCAGATTATCCACTGACCCCAAAAGGGAAATCCTCCCCGTCTTTCCCTGGCAGGACAGCCGAACGTTTTCAAACACGGTCAGCCCCTGGAAGATGTTGGTGATCTGAAAGGACCTCGCTATCCCGAGGTGACAGAGTTTGTGGGAGGGAAAGCCATTGATCCTGTGGCCGTTGAACAAGATCTCCCCGCTGTTCGGCAGCAGGGCTCCGCTGATCATGTTGAAGACCGTCGTCTTGCCGGCTCCGTTGGGTCCGATCAACGATTTTGTCTGCCCTTTCGATACCGACAAATCAAGCGCCTCAACAGCCACGAGGCCGCGGAACTTTTTGGTCAATCTCCTTATTTCGAGCAAATTCACTGCTTACCCCTTTTTCATGAAACCGGAAATTAGCCCGACCAGGCCTTTTGGCAAGAAAATGACGATCAAAACAAAAATGGCCCCTGTGATAATGTGGTAGGACTCGAAATACCCAGAAATATAGGTTTCGATGAATGTTAGAAATATGGCTCCCACCACCGGGCCGATGAGGGTCCCCAGGCCTCCGATCAGGTCCATGATGATGACCTTGCCGGAAAGCAAAAAATGGAGCTGGGAAGTATCCGCAAAGGTCTTGAACAGGGAGAACAATGCTCCACTCACGCCGGCCAACATCCCTGAGATGGCGAACGAAATGATCTTAAAAGCCTTTACGTTGAAACCGAGAAAGGGAACGCGATTCTCATTGTCATGCATAGCCCGGAGCACACGTCCAAAAGGTGACTCCACCAGCCTCCTGCAAAACAGAAACGAGAGATAACCAATAGCCGTGGTCATATAGAAGAAGTTGGTAGGCTTCTTCATGTCCACATCGAAGAACAACAGGTTCAGGTCCGGGACGGGAATCCCTATGAGCCCGTCCGATCCACCAAGTGAACGGGTATGAAAAACGATCCGGTATACCACTTCCCCAACCAGCAACGTCAGTATGGCAAAATAGATCCCCCTGGTTCTTATGGCCACAACCCCTATAAACAAAGCCAATGATCCAGAGACGCATGCCGCCATGATCAAAGCGAGCCAGATAGAAGGAAGGAGATGAAGAATCGTCACACCCAGCGCATAACCCCCGAGCCCGAAGAAAGCAGCATGGCCGAAGGATACGATGCCTGCGTA
>JAGUZM010000085.1 GCA_020060805.1 Deltaproteobacteria bacterium
ACATTCCCCTTCTGTCGGATTATTTCCTCAACCTTTTCAAGCTGGAAAGGGGTGCGGCGCAGCTGAGCATTTCAGACCAAGCCATGAAGAAGATGCTTGAGTACGACTGGCCGGGAAACGTGCGCGAGCTCAGAAATGCCCTGGAACGGGCCGTGGTCATGGGAAATGGAAAAGAGGTTTTGCCCGAGGACTTGCCTATTTCCGGCGGAACGGCGAGCCAAACCAACATCGAAGCCGGTATGACCCTCAAAGAAGCTGAAGACAATTTCAAGAAAGATTTCATCACCCTGACCTTAAGGCATACCCATGGTAACCGGAGTAAGGCGGCGCAGATCATGGGAATCCAAAGAACCTACCTCTCCCGGCTCATCTCAAAATACGGCTTGCAGGGGGTTTGACCGGCCACCGGAGGCGATGATCTGGTATCACATCCCAGGAATGCATTGAATCAGTCGCAAGCGCGTCCCGCCCGCCCGGAGGCGGTCTTGGAGGCCGACCCCAGGGGGTGGTCTCTGGCGAGTCCGCAACCGGAAATGGGCTCAACCCGGCAACCGCCCCCATAATATCAAGTCTTTTCCGATGTGGGCGCAATCCCTCCAAGCCGGTCGGAGAGTTGCCCCTCCGGGGCTACTGCCGTAACCCTATGGCTTTTCGGCGCCGGTTGGTAGGCTGGGGAAGTGGTTGCGGCTCTGAAGAGACCACCCCCCTGGGGTCGGCCTGTGTCAGGCAGACCAACTCCCGGCGGGTGGGGCCCGGAATTCCTCAGCGGACTTCCGAGACGCGATATCAAAAGAGGCAATCCAGGCTGGTGACGTATTTGTCGATCCGCTTCCATGTATCGGTGTCACAAATGTCGGAACCGGAATATTCGTTGTTTCCCACCTTCAGCCTGAGAACGTCACGGATCAGATGGATTTCTTTTCCCCCCTTGTCCCGGAAAGAGATCTTGAGATCACAACCATCCCAGGCCTTATCCGAATAAACGGTCACCTTCCAGGAGAAGTTAACGAGCAGTTGGTGCTGGGAGATCTTGTTGATTTCGCATTTGACTTTGGGTTGAGCTCCCAAAGGGGATGAGGCGAAAAGGAAAGCGAGGATCAGGCACAAGAGACACGTCTTCTTCATAAGCCGTCACTCCATCGATAAGAACCTGCGCCGGTCAGAGACAGGGCGCGATGGAACTTTATACCTTACGGATGAGTGGGGTTGTCAAGGGCAACCGAGGGGATGCCCACCGCCCGCGCCGCAAGGGAGGGGAATCATCGGAAAGCATTCTGGCCTCGCGTGTCAGAAATCCATTGAATTAGCCCCCAGCGTTTCTTTCTCTCCCTGCCGAAACAAATGATGATTAGGGTTTGCAACAGGAAGGCATTTCACATAAGATGAAAATCAAAACATAGGGGAATACCCCGGAGGTTTGCGATATCCCTGAGCAGGGGGTGGATGCGAACGGGCGGAAAGGGGATGCTGCCATGGGGAGCAAGATTTCAGCATACATACTCGCGTACAACGAAGCGAGCAAAATAGGGGATGCTGTGAAAAGCGTGCTCTGGGCGGATGAGGTCATTGTCGCGGACTCCTACAGCCAGGACGCAACCGCGGATATCGCCACATCCCTGGGTGCGCGGGTCGTCCAGATCCCTTTCAAAGGGTTTGGGGAGCTGCGCAACGATGCGATTGCCGCGTGCAGCCACGAATGGATTCTGAGCATTGACTCAGATGAGCGCTGCACCCCTGAGGTGAAGGAGGAAATCCTCGGGATCATGGATTCCGGTCCTTTGTCGGATGCCTACTACATCCCGCGGAAAAACATGTTCATGGGAAAGTGGGTAAAACACTCCGGTTATTTCCCCGATTACCGGCAGCCCCAGCTTTTTCGAAAGGGCGTCATGGTGTTTCGCCCTGACCCTGTCCACGAGGGGTTTGATCTGCATACGTCCAAGCCCGCCGGGTATCTTAAGAATGCGATTTGGCAAATACCGTTCATGAACTTTGAGGAATTGCTCCGCAAAGCGAATCGGTACTCTTCCCTCGGCGCCCTGAAACTGGATGGAGAGGGGAAAACCTCGACCATGGTCACTGCGTTGCTTCACGCCTCATGGGCATTTGTGCACTTCTTCATCCTCAAGAGAGGTTTCCTGGACGGGTGGGCCGGGTTTGTCATAGCCTTCGGGAATTTCGAGGGGACATTTTACAAGTACGCTAAATTGTACGAGATAAAAACGCTGGGGAACGCCCGTCTTGACCTCTAGGGCGGGTTTTCTCCGCTTCATCATCCAGGAACTTTTCTTCTTGAGAACGACCAAACACAGCCCCTCCTCTCCCATCTCCTACTCTATGGTCTTGGCCTGCCTTTGTCCTAGGGAAGAGGATCGGTCTCAGGACGAAAATACCGGGCACTGAGGTTATCCGGCTTCTCAAAACATAGGACTGGCGGTGGGACGGTAAAATCGCGCACAGAAGCGATGGACGACATTCGGGGAAGCCATCGGGGTGAGGTCTATCTGCTTGAGGATGGGGGATTTTTCGCGCTTGAAGTTTGGCGCGAAAACCTTATAATAGGGAAGATATTTTTCCGGGAGGTTCAAAACATGCAACACGACACCGTTCTCAGACAGAGAACTGAGGTTTTGGTCAATGATTATGTGAGGAGCGTCTACAACTGGATGGCCATCGGGCTTGTCCTGACAGGGGTGGTCGCCTGGTACACGGCGAACTCCGTTGCCTTGCAGCGCCTGATATACGGAAACAGTTTGATTCTCATCGCCCTCATCGTGGGTCAACTGGCCCTCGTCTTTTCCCTGAGCGGCTGGATCAACAGGATGAGCGCCGGCACGGCCACAGGCCTTTTCATCCTTTACTCGGGGCTGACCGGTCTGACCTTATCTTTCATATTCCTCATCTACACCAGCGCTTCCATCGTCAGAACCTTTTTTATCTGCGGGGCAACCTTTTTTGCGGTGAGCATCTACGGATGGACCACCAAAAGGGATCTCACGTCCCTGGGCGGATTTCTCATGATGGGGCTTTTCGGCATCATCATCGCCTCGGTTGTCAACATGTTCGTCGCCAGCAGCACGATGACCAAGGTCGTGACCTACATCGGCGTTTTCGTCTTCATCGGCCTGACCGCGTACGACACGCAGAAGCTCAAACATATGGCCCTCACCCAACCCGCTGACGTGGACGGGGCAGTGATCAGAAAAGGTGCGATTCTTGGCGCTTTGTCCCTGTACCTCGATTTCATCAACCTGTTCCTGATGCTCCTCAGGATTTTCGGCCAGAGGCGGGACTGATAAGCATTCGCCCCGTCGTCGACCTGGTCGGAAAGCCCCGTGCTGTATGGTAAGGCGTGGCAGGGGGGTGTTTGGTTTCGAGGCGCCGATGAGCGAACCGTCTTATCTGAGGCTCTACCGGGAGGGGGAACTTGAGGAGCGAATCGAGAGGGCCCTGGCGATGCTGGAGGGCTGTCGTGTTTGCCCCAGGGAATGCGGGGTGAACCGCCTGGAGGGGGAAAAGGGATACTGCGATACCGGCAGGAATGCGATGGTGGCCAGTTACAGTCCCCACTTCGGAGAAGAGGCGCCCCTGGTAGGGACCCACGGTTCAGGGACGATCTTCATCAGCTCCTGCAACCTCCTTTGCAGTTTCTGCCAGAACCACGAAATCAGCCACGGAAAGGAGGGTGCGGAGGTAGGGCCCCAGCAGATGGCTTCTATGATGATTCATCTCGCATCGCGGGGCTGTCACAACATCAACTTTGTCACCCCGACCCACGTGGTCCCCCAATTGCTCGAGGCGCTCCCCCATGCCATCCGCAAGGGAATGCGGGTCCCCCTCGTGTACAACACCGGCGGGTACGATCGCGTCGAGGTCTTGAGGCTGCTCGAAGGGGTTTTTGACATTTACATGCCTGATTTCAAATTCTGGGACGACCGGGAGGCGGAGAGGTACTGCCAAGTCCCGGATTATCGGGAAGCGGCCTCGGATGCAATCAGGGAAATGCACCGGCAGGTGGGTGACCTGGTGACCGATGAGGAGGGAATCGCCGTGAGGGGATTGCTCGTCAGACACCTGGTCATGCCGAACGATGTTGCAGGGAGCGAAGGGGTTTTCAAGTTTCTGGCTGAAGAGGTGTCGCCGAACACCTATGTCAACGTGATGGATCAGTACCGGCCTTGCGGAACAGCGGGGAGGGATGAATTCATCAATCGCCGTCTCACCTCGCAGGAGTTCAGGGCCGCAGTGGATGGGGCGAGGAAAGCAGGCTTGACGCGTTTGGATTCGCGGGAGAGGATAAGATTTTTGTTCAGGGTATGACGAACGAGCAAAAGATTTTCATTGTCGGAGACGTCCACGGCTGCCTCAAGCTGCTTCTCAAGATGATGGATAAGATTGACTGGCGGCCTGACACGGACCGGCTCATCTTCCTGGGCGACTTCGTTGACAGGGGAGAGGACTCCCGCGGGGTCATCGACTTTGTTCTGGAGTTGTCGAGCCGTTCTCCCATGGTGGAGTGCATTCTGGGAAACCATGAGAGCATTCTCCTCGATTTCATCAGCGGCAGGGACCCTGCCACTTTCTTCCTCAACGGCGGCACGGCGACACTGAACAGTTACCGGCTCTGTCAACCGCAATTCGGGGATCTCCTGATTCCTTCGGAACATGTGCAGTTTATAAAGTCCCTCCGGAAGTGGATCGAACTCGACCGCTATTACATCGTCCATGCGGGTTTCAGGCCGGGTGTGGAAATCGGAAATCAGAGCATGGAGGATCTTCTCTGGATCAGGGATCACTTCATATTCTCCGACTATGATTTCGGAAAAAAGGTGATCTTCGGTCATACCCCTTTTTCTCAGCCTCTCATCATGGCGAACAAAATAGGCCTCGACACGGGTGCAGTTTACGGAAACAAATTGACCTGCCTGGAACTTCCCTCCTTCAAGTTCCATTTCGTGGAGGCTTGAGAGTTTGCCTGTTCCCAGCTCCACGCCGGACGCCGTCGGTCTCACGTCTACAGTGCCGGTGGAAATCCTGTACGCTGCGGGCCTGAAGCCCGTGGATCTCAACAATATCTTCATCTCTTCAGAGGCTCCGGAGAAGCTCCTCACCCAGGCGGAGCGAGAGGGTTTTGCCCACCATGTCTGTGCGTGGATCAAGGGTCTTTACTCCGTGGTCATGAATCAGGGGATAAAAACGGTCGTCGCCGTCACGGGCGGGGACTGCAGCAACACGGTCGCCCTGGCCGAAGTGCTCAGCCACAAGGGTGTCCGGATCATTCCATTCGCATACCCCCTGAACAAGGACAGGGGGTTTCTGCAGGACCAGATGGAGGCACTCCGTCGCGGCGTTTCTGCAACCTGGCCGGATATCGAGAGGGAAAAGGGGCGGCTGGACCGGATCAGGGACAAGCTCGTGGACCTGGACAGGCTAACCTATGAACAGAACGTGGTGAGCGGGTTTGACAATCACCTTTTCCTGGTGTCGAGCTCGGATTTCGGTTCAGACCCGGATGCCTATGAGAAAAAACTGGACCTGTTCCTGTCCGGAGCCCGTCAACGTTCGACCTTGAGCGAAGAGATCCGGCTCGGCTATGTGGGCGTTCCCCCCATTTTCCCCGGCCTCTACGACTATATCGAAGGGCTGGGAGGAAGGGTCGTTTTCAATGAGGTGCAAAGACAGTTCAGCATGCCTTATCACGACGTGGATATCGTGGAGCAGTACCTCCACTACACCTATCCGTACGAAGTGAAGGGCAGGGTCGCAGACATCCGGCAGGCGATCGCGGAGAGGGGTCTTGACGGGGTGATCCACTACACCCAGACCTTCTGCCACAGGCAGATCTATGACATCATTCTCCGGGAGGAGCTTTCGGTGCCCGTGCTCACCCTGGAGGGAGATCGGCCCGGGAGGATAGACGGCCGGACCGCCATCCGCATCGAGACATTCGTGGAGATGCTCCGGGACCGGGTGTTGAGGTAGATCGAGGTCATGACAAAAGCATGGTCATGATAAGGAACCCTTGATTCATCGCTGAGAGGAGGTTTGCCATGGGGACCGAAGAGATCACTTCTAAGGGCATTGCAGAAGAGGTCATCAAAACCGAAGGCCGGCATTCGATCTTTGAAGATGAGGCGCGGAAAATGCCGATTCCCGTGTGCTCGGTTTTTCTGAGAAAGGACGGGACGATCGGGCCTGCCCGTTTCAGAGAAACGGACATCACCCTGCCCCTGAAGGACCCTGAAGAACTGGGGAAGGTGTTTCCCAAGACCCTGGCCAAAAACAGGAATGTCGTTTTGGAAGGGACAGCCGACGAATCGAACCGCCGCGTCAGCGGGAAGAGAGTGGCTGTGCTGTTCTCAGGGGGGCCTGCGGCCGGAGGCCACAATGTGCTGGTGGGCCTGAAGTCTGCCCTGGGCGAGGAAAACACCCTCCTGGGCGTACGAAGAGGCCCGAAGGGCCTACTGAACGGCGATGTGTTTGAGATTCCCGCCAAGGAGTTGAAGAACATCATCAACACGGGCGGGTTTGACTTTCTCGGCACGGACCGGACGAAAATCAAAACCCCGGATCAGTTCCAAAAAGTCAGGAACACGGTGGTGAAGCAAGAAATCGACGGACTCGTCATCGTGGGCGGAGATGATTCCAACACCAATGCGGCTTTTATCGCCGAGTATTTCGAGAAGGAGGGCATCCCGTGCGGCGCCGTAGGAATACCGAAGACCATCGACGGAGACATGGCCCTGGGGAAATTCCTTCCCATCTCTTTCGGGTACGACACGGCGACCAAGATTTTCTCCGAACTGGTGGGCAATCTCACCCAGGACGCGGCATCGGCCGTCAAGTACTGGCACTTTGTGAAGCTCATGGGCCGGACCGCGAGCAAGATCACCCTGGAGGTGGCGCTGCAGACGAAGCCCGCGATCGCGCTGATCTCGGAGGAGATCGCTGAAAAGAACATGTCCCTCGATGATATCGTGAAGTATATTGTCTCCGTGATCACGG
>JAGUZM010000297.1 GCA_020060805.1 Deltaproteobacteria bacterium
ATCCAGGGCGACCAGATGGGGTGCGATCTGACGGATGAACAGGGACGTAGCGGCCCGGTTTCGGTTGTGGCATTCATCGCCCATCTGGAGGGCCTGGGCGATCAGGCTCTTCATGTCCATTTCGCCGTGGCCCCTGAGGGCCTCCCGGAGAATCGGCGCCAAGTCCTCGGCCATCCAGCGGAGCCTGGCGATCACCTCGTCTGAAAATGCCCCATAGCGCAGGACCTTTCCGAGCCCTTCGTTGAGGCTGCAATAAGCCCGGTTCCCAAAGGCCTTGTTCTCCAGGACCCATACCGGCATGCTCCATGTGATGATGCCTGCCATGGGCCCGACGCTGGAGTGATGGTGACATGGATCGAAAAAAACCTCCCCTGAGGCAGCCAGTTCCTCCGCTTCCTCCCGGTTCTTGGCCATCCCCTCGAGAATCAGCCCTCCGATCACGGCTCCCCGCATGGGGCCGCACATCTTTTCCCATGTCACCGGAGGGCCTGCGTGAAGAACCATGTTCTTCTTCATCCCGGGTATCACCTGCCCGGCCGTGGAGACGCCCACCAGGGTCGGTTTCGCCTTCAGAATCCTCGACGCAGCCTCCTTGTTGGCCTCTTCTATCTTCCTTTTCACCCTCACTCCTCCAGTCTGTCCAGCAAGGAGAGGAGCCTGCGGTTTCCCCGGGCCGGAGGCTTCCAGTCCATCTGAAGAACCTTGACCTCTTCTTTGCGAAGGGCATCCGCAAAGGCATCAAGGCCCATGTTGATGACCACCAATTCTTCCTGAAAGAGCCCGCTGATCTTCTTCACGTCCGTCATGATGCGACCTCCCGGACCAGTTGGAGAGCGAGAAGCGCTGCCCTGGTGTTCGAGGGCATGACAAGGCATCCGATGGATTCAAGTTTCTTTCTCTGTTCCTCCTTGTTCTGGAAATCCCCGTTGGTGCCGGTGATGGAAGCGACGATCGTCAGGTATCCTCCCCTCTGGAGCGCCCTGTCTTTCCCTTTTTTGAGGCTTCCGAGAATCGCGCCGCAAGGGTCTTCATGGGAACCGTAGCCCAGGACAAAGTCGAGGAGCAAAACAGCCACCTCCGGGTCCTCCGCCTCCTTCTCTATTCGCTCCGCCCGGATGGAGAAATCGATCATCGGGTGAGGTCTTCCCACCGTGAACCGGTCATCCCCCAGGTCCACGATCGAGTGCTCCAGGGAGGTATGCGGGTCCGGGAGAATCCTGTCCGGATCGCTCTGGACGTTGGAGTGTACTGAAACGCCTTCCCGCTCAAGAAGGATCATCGCCTCCTCGGCCAGGGTTCCTCCCGTGTAGAGGCCCCGGAGGAATTTTTGGGTTTTCGCCATCCTCCTCCTTTCCCGTTCCACCACGTCCTCCATCCCTGCCAAGGATATTCCGGCCGACTCAAAGGCCTGCCCCTTGGACAGAGCAACGGCCAGGGCCGCCGCTTCTTCGATGTTTTCGGCAAAAAAAAGGTTCTCCGTCGCCGGTTTCCTCTTCAGCCCGATGAAATGGACGACTCCCGGTTTCCCTGTCTCGGCCAGCCGTGAAAGGACCCGCTCCGCGACATCATCCGCGGGAGGCTTGGAGAGCACGGCGATCACTTCCGTCGCCGGGTCTGCCGCAAGGGCGTCCACGGCCATGAGCATCATCGCGCCTCCAACCTCTTTCCGGAGATCCCTGCCGCCGGTGCCGATTGCCTGCGATATGCCCCCTCCCCTCTCGTGAACGAGGCAGGTGAGTTCCTGAAGCCCTGAGCCGGATGCAGCGACCACGCCGACATTTCCACGGCGCACCACATTGGCAAAGCAGAGAGGCTTCCCGTTGATCATGGCTGTCCCGCAGTCCGGCCCCATCATGAGGAGTCCCTTTCGGCGGGCCAACTCCTTGAGTTCGACCTCATCCTCGAGGGCCACATGATCGGAGAAAAGCATCACGTGAAGCCCTCTCTGAAGGGCCTTTCTCGCTTCCCTCGCCGCATATATCCCGGGCACGGATATGATCACCAGGTTCGCCTCAGGAAGAATCCGAAGGGCTCCGTCCAGGCTGACAGGGCGGTACTCGCCCTGTTCTTCGATCCGGCGCCTTCGTTTGTGGAGCATGTCGTCGGCGACCCTGAAGGCGTGATCCAGAACTTCTTCGCTCTCCCCTTCGACCGCGATGATCATATCGTTCGGGGTGGTCCTTCGCGTCCTCGGATCAAAGAGACCGATGTCCTTCAGGATGTCCAGGTTCGCTTCGGTGGCCATCACGCAGGCAGCCTCTTCGATCCCCACGACCTGCTTGAGAGCCTTGCTCACGAGCATGAGGAATGCGGAGTCATAGTAGGCATTTTCCAGGACGACAACTTTCTTTTCCATGAACCCTTTACCAGATCAGGTCTCGCATCCGGTCTTGCGCTGCCCCGGGGTTTTATCTAATGTGAGCGCGGCTTCAATAGGTCAACATTTTCGCCGCGACAATTTTCTTCCGTTGTTGACGATGGTAGATGGGCTTCTTGGTCCCTGCACCGGGTGGTTTTTTCCAGGTACCAGACCAGGCCCGTCAGGGCGTCAGTCCCGGATGTCTCACCCTGAGAAATCGCCGCAGAGAAGGCCTCGCGGATCTCCCCTGAGTTTTTCGCCCTGGACACGCCTTTCACTGCCTTGACAAGATAAGCCGGGAAATGCCCTCTCAGGGCAAGGGTCAGGAGCGTTCTCCCTGCATCGTTCGTTTTCTCGAGCCTCTCCTCCACCTCAGCTCTGTCCAGGTCATGGGGAGTCGCATCCGGGAGCCTTGCCATTCTCATGATTTCCTCTCCGAGCAAAACGCCGGTGAGGAAATCGTCACCCGAAGGGGTGAAACCCCTGCCAAGCCCGATCAGGAATGACAGCCCGGTTACGGCCGGCCCATCCCCGCAGACGCCATTCAGCCGGTTCAAGACGTCAAAGGCTCTTCTCAGGAAGGGGTCCCCCAGGTCAGGAGTCCCGATGATTGCCAGGAATCCTTCTTTTTTGCCCTCTGTTCGAAGGGTTTTTTTCATGAAGGTAAGTTTGTGCAGGGAAAACCCCGCCACGTCTTTTGAACGGATCATCCCGTCCCAAGGTTCTCCATGTTTCAGATCGATACACAGCCCGTTGACCGTGAGCAAGTCTTTTTCTATTCTCACGGATTGAGCCGGTCTCAAGCACGGGCGGGAGGGTGCGCCATTCCGAAAAAGCCGTGGAACGGTTAAGCTCAAAGAGGTCATCTGGGAAGGTTCTCGTACCAGGGAGAGCAACAGGCGGTGGCGACACCGAACGTTCACCGCCCCTGAATGCACGGAAACAACCTCACCTTCCCCGGCCAAGTCGCGAACCAAGGCTCCGACCTTTTCCGTTTGATATCGCTGAAGGATCACGGCCGCATCCCCGGGTTTTGTTTCATGGCTTTCTCAGCTCGAAAACCCTTCACGTGTGAACGTCGAAGAACCAAATACGTCCGTATTAGTAAAGAAAAGGCCGGAATGTGTCAAGAACGAGCTCGGCGGTATTGACACTCAAGCCCAACCTTCCTATAGTTCTGCCGGACCAGCCAGCGAATACGCTGGGTGTCACGAATTCATTGGAGGGCCGTCATGGAATACCTTCAACAGCTCACCCGATCCCCGGAGATCAGCTATTACGAAATCAAGGATGGCGGACCGAGCGATGTGGAGCGATACGTCATCTCCACGCCGCAGACAAGGAAGATCTGCAACGTTCCCGAGGTCGTGGGCGTGGAATATACCTCTCTCATGGAAAAAGCCATGGTCTCAGCGCTCAAGACCCTTCCCGGCAGAGAATCCTTCCTGGTGATACCCCAGAGACAGTTCTGCGTCTTCACTTTCCTGAGGGGCGGCCTGAATTTCTGCCTGAGAGAGGCGCTCTATCATGCCTACGGCTTCAATAACCATGCATCCTCCTTCATGACCTCCCAGCGGTACATGGTGGACGGTAAATGGATCATCAAAGAGAACCAGTACCGGAAGCTCAAGGTGCCCGACAATGCCACCCTCCTGATCGGCGACGTGGTCGCCACAGGGGTCACCCTGGAGCAAGGGTTCAACGTTTTCCTGGACTATTTGCGAACCAATCGAATCCGGCTGGACAACGTGATCTTTTTCACCATCGGGTGCGACAATTCAGAACGGATCATGAAAGAAGTGGACCGCAAACTCCGTCTGTCCAACCCTGCATACGGCCGGACCATTGTCGTTTACCTGGAAGGAAAATTCAAAGTCGCCGAAGACAAATCCAACCTCCGGATCAAGATTCCCGGCACTGATCTTCTCAGAACAGATGCCTTGGTCTCACCCGAATTTGCCCTCTCCCAGTATGAGGATGTCTCCTATCCCTTGGAGAGATGCACGATTTATGATGCAGGCTCCCGATCGTTCGACATTCCCGAGTACATGCATGATGTCCTCGATTACTGGGAGCAAATGAAGAAGCTCGCTGAAAGGGGGTTCACCCTTTTTGAGGCGATGAAGGAAAGATGGCCTGAAGCAGGGTGGGAGAGCTTTGACCAATTTTCGGAAGAGAGAATCCGGGAGTGGCACGGGTTGGACGATTCATTCCTCGTTCAGCTCCACCGCGCTTACAGGAGCAGGTGGGACGAGCGGTTTATCAAAACCTCGAAAGCAAACAAGCCCCTGATTGAGCTGTGCAACAGGAGAATCGAGCAGCTGAGCAAGTGAGTCTCGCCTAGGAACAGGTCTCATAGACGATCGAATGAGTCCCTGGTGCGGCCCCACCTTGCCCCATATCATCCCTCGCCCAGACGGAAAATGAACCGACAGGTCATCCGGAGAGGCAGGGAGAGAGACTCCTCCCTGGTCCTGTACATGTCTCTCAGCTCCTCCAAGCTCAGCCACATCTCGTTGACCTGCTCCTCGTTCAGCCTCACCCGGCCCATGCCGGCGCGGTACAAGGCCCTGTAAACCTCGAACCTCTCCTTTTCCTTTCGGGACGGGTAATGCTTCTCAAACCAGAAACTGCCGAGATAATCGAATATCTCCACCTTCAGGCCTGTCTCTTCCAGAAGCTCCCTTTTCGCACACTCCACGTAGGACTCACCCGACAGCACATGGCCCGCCGCCGAATGGTAGAGCCGCCCTGCTTCAGCCTTTATTTCAGATGCTGTCGGTATCAGATACCTCCCGTCCTCTCTCTGAAGCAGCACGGCACCGACCCGGTGGCCCAAACCTTTATCGTGAACGAGGGATTTCTGAGCCTGCCCGATGACCAGGTTGTCTTGATCGATGATATCCACGAATTCGTCGGGCATTTCCTCTCCCTCGACGGTTAGCGTTCGCTGCACTCGGGCTGGATCAGGTTTCACTTGCCCAGGGAAACCCAAGGATCGGATTTAAGCCCTCGGCCCCGCTCCCGCAGAGCCCAGCCCTGAAGCAGGCCCTTGCGACCATAACACGATCGTGGAATCCTCGCAAACCCCGGGATCTCCCTCAGGGCGTCAGTTGAGCGTAATCAATGAATTTTCATCGCCCCGGGAGCCCCTGGCGTGGTCTGGGGAGCCGAGCTGATAGGGTTTTGATGAAAAAAAGAGAAAAGCAGTTGCATTATGCGAAGGCGGTGTATTTACAGGGGCATTCGGGCGGTCCCACTGGGTTCATTCGTCCTTACCCTTTTTGTCTTTCCTTCTGCCTTCCTGTACCGTGGCGTTGGGCAGCCACAGGCTGGACCACTTGCCGGACCTGATCCAGTCTCCTCTTCTCTCAGAGCAGCCCCGCCTCTCCCTGCCTCCTCTCCTTTCCATCCCTGCCTGCCGGAGTTCCCGTCGATTATTGATTTTGCGGCGGTCTCCCCCTGAACGCCTGTCAAAGGGCATGCGCATTTTCATCGACCTTTCCTCCTAACCAAATATACCCCCTCACGTGCGAGGGTGCATACCGAAGTATAAACTATACCACAGAAAAGGTCTTAATTTCAAGCACTTGATTCAAAGCGCGGGGCATGGCCCTGTGGCCCCAAGAGGCCTGTTTTACAGGGAAATCCGGCCCCTCCCCCCTTGAACGATCTCCCCCCATCTCCTTTCGCCCACCCTGTTGACCCTCCGGGTCAAAGTCACTATACTCTGCTTAACTTGTCTCACCCGGACCATTTCTGTTTGATTACCACTGATAGGAATCGGGGGCTTTCCCAAGGAGACGGGCATGGCCGGAGGTGCACCCTATCATGAAGGAGGCTTGGCTTGACTGAGATGGGCATTTCAAAGGCCAGGGCACTGACTGCCAACGGCTTATTCTATGACAATCTTCTCGAAATGGCGCGGTGCTGCCGCGAAGAGGAGGACCCGCTAAAATTGCTGGCCGCCTTTACTCTGAACCATGTTTTCATGACCCTTGCCCTAAACCTGGGAGACGATCCCGTGATTCAAAGTGAGTTGCGCGAAATGGAGGCAAAGTACAGGACAGCCATTAACCTGGCTCTGGAAGCGGCGATTTCGGGCGCCCCCTGCGAAGAACAGCATCGATACCTCAGGGATTTGATTCTCCTGCTGTGGCGCCGTTAGGGATGTGGCAGATCCTGTCGCGGTGCCCTCCGAACCTAAGAGGAAGACCCGGAGGAATGACATATGACTTCATGGGAGACGTATTTGAAAGAAGAGCGTGACCGTCTGTTGGATGAGTTGATGGAGTTCCTTCGAATTCCCAGCATCTCCGCTCTGCCCGGCCATGCCGCGGATGTGAAACGTGCAGCCCAGTGGGTGGCATCGCGGATGAGCGCGGCGGGCATCGAGTCCGTCCGGGTTCTTGCCACAGGGGGTCACCCGGTTGTATATGGAGATTGGCTCCATGCAGACGGAAAGCCGACCGTTCTGATCTACGGCCACTTCGACACGCAGCCCGTGGATCCCTTGGATCTCTGGGACCATCCGCCTTTTGAACCTGTGATCAAGGACGGCCGCATCTATGCCCGGGGAGCTACCGATGACAAGGGCAATATGTTCGTCCCGATCATCGTCACCGAGGCGATGCTGAGGACAGGCAGAAAATTGCCCGTGAACCTCAAGTTCCTTTTTGAGGGGGAGGAGGAAATCGGGAGCCCTCATCTGCCCGATTTCATCGCAGCCAACAAAGACCTCCTCTCCTGTGACATGATCCTCAGTGCCGACGGCGGCCAGTGGGAGGAAGACCAGCCTGCTCTCACTCTGGGAACCAGGGGATTGGCTGCCGTATTTATAGAAGTTCGCGGCCCGGATCACGATCTTCACTCCGGCGTATACGGCGGCACGATCGCAAACCCGATCCATGCCCTTGTCCAGATCCTGAACTCCATGCACGACCGGGACGGACGGGTCACGGTGGAGGGGTTCTACGATGACGTTCGGCCTCTCAGCGATGAAGAGCGGTCCCGGTTGGGCCGGGTGCCCTTTGACGAGGCGGCGTATTTGCGGGAGACAGGCTCTGTTTCTATTTTCGGCGAACCGGGATTCACATCATACGAACGGGCCGGTGCCCGGCCGACGCTCGAGATCAACGGCATATACGGCGGGTTTCAAGGCGAAGGCATGAAAACAGTCCTCCCCAGCGTGGCCCATGCCAAAATATCCTGCCGGCTGGTCGCTGCGCAGGACCCGTCCAAAATAGGGGATCTCGTCGTGAACCACATCCACAGGGTGGCACCGTCAGGGGTAAAGGTATCCGCCGTCAAGTCCAACAGCGGTGCGATGCCCTATCTCATCCCGGAGGAAGACCGCGGGCTGAAGGTGGCCGCCTCGGTACTCAAAGACCTGTACGGCAAAGATCCTTACTGGATCCGCATGGGAGGGACCATCCCTGCCAATGCCTTGTTCCTGGATTATCTCAAAGCCTACACCATCGTCTTCGCCTTCGGCCTTCAGGATGAACGCCAGCATTCGCCGAATGAGTTCTTCCGGCTCTCCGGGTATGAGCGGGGGCAGACGGCCTACGGCATGCTCCTGAACAGGCTGGCCGGGATGTCGGAATGAAGACGGGAATTCGCCGGGTGGACGTTTTTCTACGATCCCACAAAAAACGGCGCATGGTTCGAGGTAAAGAGGGGCGGGTTTTTTCTCAGGATGGAGGCAATCACAGGATCCTTCTTGAACTCCCTCTCGACAAAGGCCCTCACTGAGGACCTGTCCCAGCCCGATGGGTGGATGAAGCTCGCGTAAAGAGACAGGTCCCCTTCATAGAAGGCGCTCCTCTCCAGCCTCTCCGAATCAGGACCCGAAACCGGCATGTTGAAAATCGCCAAGTTGAGGAAATCAATCTGCGCCCCGTGGCTCTTCGTGAAATCCAGGGTTCGCCCGGCGGCCTCAGGGGTTTCAGGAGGGGTTCCGAAAAGGAGATAGACGTAGGTGCCGATCCCCGCCTTCTTCAGATTCTTGAGGACCCTCGATGCCTCTTCAAGCTCGATCCCCTTCTGCAGATGATCCAGAACATCCTGATCCCCTGATTCCAGGCCCAGCTTCAGCATGACGCACCCGGACTTCTTCAAGGCATCGCAGAAGTCAGGGTCTGTGAGGTGAGAAGTGATGCGCGCAAAACCGTACCACGGTAAACCAAGGCCGTGCCGGGCGATTTCCGTGAGAAGGGCGGGACTCATGGCGTTGTCCAGGAAGTGCAAAAGCACCGGGTCTGACTTCTCTACGAGCCTGTTCACCTCTTTGACAGCCCGGCGAGGCGCGATCGGCCTGTACGGGTTCGCCTCAGCCTTTTCCGGGCAAAAGGAACACCTGTGCCAGTAGCATCCGGATGAGGCGCTGTAGGGAAGAATGAACCCTGGAGCAAGATACGGGTTCCGGAGAAAACCGTCATAATCGGGCAAATCCTCCCCTCGGGTGTATTCCTCGCCAAGAAAGGAGATGAGGGCCGCCTCACCCGGGCCCGCCACCATCTCATCCACCAGGCCGGCAAAGGGGTTATTCCACCCAGGCTTGTTCATCCATGACGTCACGAGCCCTCCACCCAGGACGATCTTCAGGGGAGGGGATTCCTTCTTCAGGAATCCGATCATGGCAAAGGCGCAAAGGGCCTGGTTCAGGTAATTCAAAGAAAAACCCACCACCCCATGGCCGCTCTCTTCCAAGGTCCTGCGGAGCCGGCCAGAGAAATATCCGTAAAAGGGGTTTCTCTCCGGTCTTTCAGCAGCCGTGAGAAGGTCGCGGCTCCTGAGCGGTGACAGGGCGCTGTCTGAATAGTCGGTGAGGCTCAGACGGATCTCTCCGGGCGGGAGCGATTTTTCAATCACCCTGTTTATATCCGACACAGCCCGCCTGTATTTATCCGGGCCTTCGTATCCTTGAGGCCGGGTCAGTCGCCGGAGATGGTCCGGCAGATGGCGAAACGCCCTCGATGTCCAGGTATCGGAGAGGGTCGGGGTTTTGCCCAGGAGAGTCAGAATCCCCTCCAGGCTGGCATCCATGACTTCGCATGATACCCCGTGCCTCCTGAGAGAACCGGCAAGGCGTGCAATCCCTCCGGGAGGTTCACAGGGTTTGAAGACAGGCGGGTTGATGAGGATCATAAGTAAAAGAAAACCTTCTTCCTCCGCGTTGCTCGCTCACAGGAACCCATCATACTTCCGAACCCCTTTCGTTTCAACCTCAGGCCATGCTCCTCTCCTGAAAGCAGATCCAGGGAATGGCTCAAAACATTCCCATGCTCTAAACCCTGAAGTTTCGATCGTTTGGTGGTATAATGGCCATCTCATCGGGTTGATCAGAAAAAAGGACCCGCTGAATGAAAGCTGAGACGACCGATAAAGATAACGATTCCTTAAACTAGACGGGAATGAAAGGGGGATTTCCATGGACAAAGACCTGCGAAAGAACCTCAAGATTGCCGCAGCCAGCCTTGGAGAGGTCAACAAGCTTCTCATTGACCCCGGTAACAAGCTGGTCAACGATATCCTGGCCGTCATATCCAGGCACGGCACGATCGAAGAGATCAACCGCAAGTCCCGCCAGGCGCGGAAGCTCCCGAACCTCATGAGGCGGCTCAGGGAGATGAACTCGCCCTATGTGCCTGACCTGGAATGGCTGCAGGAACAACGGGACAGGAAAGCCTTCATCAGCGTCAAGGACTTTCGCCGGAAGATCCTGGGCGACAAGGCGGACACCCTGCGTTTCAAAAGCGCTTATGCGGTGACCCTGGAGATCAGCGCTTTCCAGTATTTCCCGTGGATCATATCCCAGGCAAGGCAGTGCGTAGAAAAAGGGGAGTTGATGCCGGGCCGCTTCATCCGTGTCCGCAACATGAAGGAGTCTGAAGCGGACCAGGGCGACCTGCTCGCGGGCATGGCCGCGATGCAGATGATCGGCGCCTCCTACGTGGACACCCTCGATACCAAAGGCACCGACGGGTCCAACGTCCACTTGGGCGGGCCGGATACGATCACCGGCTATTTCGGCGGGATCGGGCAGCCCAATGACCATCCTCTCCAGTGGCTCGATGAATTCCTCTATTACTACACCAATTATGGTATCTACCAGGTTCTCAACATCAACGCCGGCACCATCCTCCTGGGCTTTCTCATCCACCGCCTGGGTATAGACAATGAGTTCAAGATCTCGGTCTTTGTGGGCAACGATAATCCGTACTCGGTCTGGTGGACTCTGATGATGGCAAAGCTCTTCAGCCGGACTGACGGCACGACGCCCCTGATCGGCTTCAACCTGAGCAATTCCGTCACCAATGCCACGATCGAGATGAGCGCCGAGATCCGGAAGGCCTTGGGCTTTGAGGATGTGGTTCGCATCGAGCACCACATCACCGAATGCTACAGGCACATCGTCCGCCAACCCTACAATCGCCGGGCCGAACTGGTTGAACTGGCCGATCACGTCAAGAACATCTCAGCCAAGCACGAGGGCGGCGACCCTGATGTCGAGGCCTCGCGCGAACACCCGTCGGACCTCTTGGAATACTTTCTCCCCAAGGCGGAAGCGGAAGCCAAGGGATTGATGCCGACCCTGCTCTCCAATTACATGGATAAGCATGCAGCCCTCAATCACACGGCCGAAGCATTGACCAGAGCCGGGCTCGGCTTTGTCGCGGCCAAGAGGCTCCACAGATAGGGGGTTGCTGGAAAAAATCCTCCCTGGCCGCTTACGTTTCAGGGAAGCGGCCTGGGGGTCTGGTGGAAATGCGCTCCTCGGAGCAGCGTGGGAAGTCTTGCGGGGTGAAACTCAGGCGGATTTCTTGGCCATGGGCTGGCCGCAGCAGAGCAAAGTATGCTCTTCCACGCAGCCGCAAGCCTGATCCACCACCACCCGGTAACCGCAAACACCGCATTCCAGCCCGGGTTGCTTCTTGGCCCGAGCCTTTGGTTTGGCGGCCTTTTTGGGTTTGACGGCCTTCTTGGGGTTCGCTACTTTCTTCTTCGCTTTGGCAGGCATGGACGACCTCCTGTTCTAGGGTTGAAGCAGCATTCAAGGTAACTCCTTTACCATCCCTTCCTTTTCGTGTCAACAGTTTTGACCTTCCCCTTATGTCTGACAGCGCGCTCCCGCAGGGAGGGACGAGTTTCGCCCCTAACGGATCGCCAGGTAATCGAGACAAAACTTCAACGCCTCTTCTCCGGGCAGATTCCTCGCTCTCGTGTTTCTTGAGTAATCGTCCAGCAAGGGTTTCACCCCATCGACCCACCGGCGTTCTTCTTCCTGTGACAGGGGAACGAAGGTCATCCCTGCCTGCTCTGCAAACTTCCGCCCTTCCCCATCCATCTCCTCCCACAGGGTAGCCGTTTTCTCTATCCACTCGGCGCTGACCGCCTCGATGGTTCTCTGTATGTCAGCCGGCAGGGAGTTCCATTTTTTTCTGTTCATCACAACCGCAAAACCCGTTGAATAGGCGATGCCATAGCTTTCCGTGGTAAATTGCGCGACCTCCGCGATCCGCCATTGCTGCAACCCTTCCAGGGGGATGAGTATCCCTTCTACGGTGCCCTTTGCGAGAGCATCGTAGGCCTGGGGGATGGGCAAAAAGACGGGCGAGGCGTCCAAGGCCTTCACCATCTTCGCACCCAGTCCCATCGCTCTTATTTTCATGTCCCTCAGGTCCTCCAGCTTTTCGACACGCGACCTCGCGGTCAACAGGCCGGGGCCGTGAGCATGCAGGTAAAGAACCTTGACATCGTTGAGTTCCTTGGGCCTGAACTTCTTGAAAAAGTCATTGATCAATTTTGTGGCAACATACCCGCTCCGGTAGCCCAGGGGAAGATCAACGGCTTCCATGAGAGGGAACTTCTCCCTGGTGTATCCCAGGATCGTGCACCCCATGTCCGCAGTGCCTTTCACGATCTCCTGGTAGGTCTGCCGGGCAGGGATTAGGGTGGCACCTGGATGGAAATGGACCTTCACCCTTCCGCTGGTCCGCGACTCCACTTCCCTGCACCATTGATCGGAAAGGATCGCCTGTTTCGCAGCCCCGGGCATGATGTGGGAATAGTTGAGGGTGATGACCCTCTCCTGGGCACCCGAAACATAGGGCGCCAGGAATATCAGGATCAGAGCCACCACGAGGCACGTCTTCAGCCCTTTGCCTTTTTTCACTTTCTCTCCTTTCTCGCCGATCAACCCCAGAGTACCACGACTTCTCTTCGTTGCCAAGGCTGCATCAAGGGTCCCCGAATCGGTTTGCCATTTACCATGGGATGGGATAGAATGCGCATCGCTCATGCTTGCGATGAAGTGCTATAAGACAGGCCCTCCAGCGCCGACAATCCCAGCGGCCGCGAGGTGCACGGTTCACGGCCAAGAGCACCCCTTTCATTGACCGTATTCCCATTTCGCCGCGCCCCAAGGGCCTTGGGCTTTCTTTTGGAGTGATTTTCGTGGGTCTTCGTTTATCCGATCATCTTATCCGTTATCGCCTGGTCCCGGTTTGCTACTACCTCCTGCGCTTTTACCTCTCCCTTCTGAGGATCAGGGTCATCGGCGAAGCATCCGCTTACGAGCACTACACGGAAAAGGGCCGGATCATTGCTGCCATCTGGCATCAGCGTTTCCTCCCGGCTCTCGCCTATGTCGTCAAGTTCAGAGCGTTCCGGCCGATGGTGATGATCAGCCAGAGCAGGGATGGGGAACTCATCGCCAGGATTGCCGAACGTCTCGGCCTCGTCCCTGTCAGGGGTTCGAGCACCCTTGGCGGCAGGGAGGCCCTGATGGCGATCGCAAGGGGACTGCGGAAAAACCCTGGGGTAATCCATATCGTCGATGGGCCCACGGGCCCAAAAGGGGTGGTGAAGCCAGGGCTGATCGCGATGGCCCAGGTATCGGGGGCCGCCATCTTCCCGATCATCGTCTCAGCCGACAGGGCTTGGGTTACGGGAAGCTGGGATCAGTTCTTGGTGCCGAAGCCTTTCAGCACGGTGACCATAAGGTGGGGCGAGCCTGTTCACGTTCCGAGAAGACTCCCAAAGGACCGATTTGAGGACCTCCGCCGGGATGTGGAAAAGAGGCTCATCGAGGCTTACGCGGAAGCGGATTTGAGTTCAGGGTGGAAAGCCCCTCTTTAAGGGGGTGCTGAGGCTGATCCGGGCCGGGCTCTCCACAAAGCCAGCAGAATGGAGCCCCAACTGAGGAAAGGTTCTTGACTTTCACTCCCGATGAAACGATACTGCGGCACGCGGGAGTGCCAAGGCCCCTGCGATTCGGGATGTTAGTGGAAGCCCTCCTGGTAAAGAGACCGATCCTCCAGGAATGAAAGCCGAAAAAATACCGGACATTCGAGACATCTTGAAAATGTTACCGCACCGGCATCCTTTCGTGCTGGTCGATCGGATTGTCGAACTCGCGCCCGGAGAGAGCATCGTCACCCTCAAAAACGTCACTGCCGACGACCCCTTTATGCAGGGCCATTTCCCGGGGAATCCGACGATGCCCTCTGAGCTCTTGATCGAGGGGATGGCCCAGTCCGGAGGGATACTCGCCTTATCTTCCCTGCCGGAGGACATGCGGGGTATTCCCGTTTTTTTCATGGCCTTGGACAAAGTGCAGGTGACGAAACTCCCCGCTCCCGGCGACCAGCTCATCTTCACGGTAAGATTCCTGAAGAAAAGCTCATGGGCAGTCAAACTCGCGGCCCTTGCGACGGTGGACGGAAACAAGGTTTGCGAGGCTGAGATCATGGCGACCTTTGGGAGGAAAAAGGGAGCGGTGGGTTGACACAAAGTCGATTTTTTTGCGAATACAAGGATCTGATTGAGATGTAAAGGGAGGTTGGGCAAATGGCTGGCGACCCGCAATTTGAGGCTGTTTACGCCAAAGTCAGGAAAGTCATTGCGGAGGTTTTCAAGAAAGAGGAGGCGGAACTCACCCTGGAAATGAAGATTATCGATGATCTGGGAGCCGAATCCCTGGATATCATCACCTTGCTCATGGAATTCGAAGACGCCTTTGACAGAAAGATCCCGGACGAAGATGTTGAAAAGCTTGTCACTATCGGCGACACGGTCCAGTATATCATGAATATGCTGAAAGAATCCCCTCAGAGCCAGGTGACCAGCCCATGAAACGGCGTGTGGTGATCACAGGATTGGGCACGATCACAGCCATCGGCCAGGATGTGGAGAGTTTTTGGTCGGCCTGCCTTGAGGGGAAGACGAGCGTGAGCAGGGTACCTGACCGGTGGCTGTCTTACAGGGAGTTCAATTCCCAGATCCTTTCCGCCCTGCCCGAAATAGATTTCTCCAAGTACAGCATCACAAGGCTGGAAGAAAAGCAGCTCGACTGGTCCAGTTTACTCGCCCTTGGTTGCGCCTTCCAGGCCCTCGATTCGGCGAAGCTCCCGTACTCCCTGGTTGACAAAAAGAGAAATGCCTACGCTGTCCCGTCCGTGAACAGCGAGAGATTCGGCGTGTTCATGGGCACGGGCATAGGCGGCCTGAGCACTTTTGCCTCCAGCCTTTCCTACCAGATCCTGGACCGGCAGAAGGAAGCGTTGTCGGCCGTCATCGGCAAAGTCGCGGACAGCACCATCGCTGAAAAGCTCCATGGGATTCTGGAAAAAATGCAATGCCCCAGGAGGTTCAACCCCTTCGGTGTTTCCATGACCATGCCCAATGCCTGTTCCGGAAACCTGGGGATAAAATTCAAACTCTCGGGGAGCAACAACACCTTTTGCGCCGCCTGCGCTTCAGGCACGGTGGCGGTGGGCTATGGGTTCAAAGCGGTCAGGGCAGGAGAACTCGACCTGGCCTTCGCAGGGGGTGTGGAATACCTCCACGACGACTACGGCACCATTTTCCTCGGTTTCGACGTGGTCCGTGCCCTCTGCACCGGGAATGAGGAACCAGACCAGGCAAACCGCCCCTTTGACAGGGATCGCACCGGTTTCCTTTTCAGCCAGGGGGGAGCGGCTGTTCTGGTGATTGAGGAGCTGGAGCATGCCCTGAAGCGGGGCGCCACGATCTACGCGGAGATCCTGGGTTACGGTGAGACATGCGACGGCCACAACATCATGATGATGGAAAGCAGCGGGGCCAGCATCATGAAAATGCTGAGGATGGCTTTGTCCGACGCCGGGCTCTGCGAGAAGGACATAGACTATATCAATTCCCATGGGACCGGCACGGTCCTGAATGACGAAACCGAGACTCTTGTGGTCGAGAAACTGTTCGGTAAGAAACCCTTGATCAATTCCACAAAATCCCTCCTCGGCCATACCCTGGGCGCATCGGGCGCGATCGAAGCGGTTGTGACAGCCCTGAGCATTCACCACAAGACCACGCACATCAGCAGGAATCTCCACAACCCGATGAAGGACCTGAATTTCGTCACCAGGGTAGACTCCTACCCCATCCGAAACGCGGTTTCCCAATCCTTCGGGTTCGGCGGCCATAACGCCGTGCTCGTCATGGGAGAGTACCGATAGGGTCCTGAGTCAAAAAAAACAGGTCAATAAGTGAATGCAGTCGGAGCCCCTTGGGGGGTGTTCTTCCAGGCCGCAATCACATTCCTTCAGAGTCACTTTAACGCTACCATTGGCGTCACAGCCACCACGGACAGCCCCAGAGGGCAATCTTTCCGACTGTCACACCACTCCGTGCCTTCCCGGCAATCGCTATTAAGATTATGGGGGCGTTCAAAACGCCCGGAGGCAGTATTGCGGTCCTGAGAGAACACCCCCCGGGGGCTTCGGCTGAGCTGGATTTGGTGACGGATTTCTGACTCAGCACAATAGGGGGTGACAGATGTCTCCGGGTCAGTAAACGAGGCCGACCCTCTTGCGAGCGGCAGCGAGCGTGGGGGCGGCTCGGTACCTCGCCTTTTCAGCACCGGCTCTCAGGATTTTCCTGATCTGGTCGAGATCCTTTGCCAGGTTCTTCCGCTTCTCCCTCGCTCCTCGGAAATATTCCCACATACGGCTGAAGAGTTCTTTTTTCACCTCACTGTATTTCAACCCGCCTCCACGGTAGCGCTCGGCCAGGGCCGCTTTTTCATGCTCCTCCAGGAACAGGGAGATATTGATAAAGAGGTTGCATTTGTCCGGATCCTTGGGTGCTGCCACCGGGGTCGAATCGGTCACGATCCTGGCGATTTTTTCTTTGAGGACTTCTTCTTCGCAGAAAATCTCGATCGTGTTGTCATAAGACTTGCTCATCTTGCGGCCGTCGATGCCGACCACCATCGGGATGTTGGGGTTGATTTCCGCCTCCGGAATCACAAAGGTCTCCCCATAGGTGGCGTTGAACTTTAGAGCGATGTCACGGGTTATTTCCAGATGCTGCTGCTGGTCCTTGCCCACCGGCACTTTTTCCCCCTGGTACAGAAGGATGTCTGCCGCCATGAGGACCGGGTAAGACAGAAGCCCGTGATTCGGTGCGATTCCCTGGGCCGTCTTGTCCTTGTAGGAATGGCTCCTGAGCAGCAGCCCGACCGGCGTGACATTGTTGAGTATCCACGTGAGTTCCGTTACCTCGGGCACGTCCGACTGGACCCAGAATATGGACTTCTCGGGATCGAGGCCGAGGGAAAGGAAATCGAGGGCCACCTCAATCGTCCCCCGGGATAGTCTCTGGGAATCCGAAACCGATGTCATCGCATGGTAGTTGACGATGAAGCAGAAGAGCTCGGAACGCTCCTGGTATTCGATCATCGGCTTCATCATCCCGAAATAGTTACCGATGTGGAGTTCTCCTGAAGGTTGTATGCCGGATAAGACACGCATCGAAACCACTCCTCCTCCGTAAAATATCCACCCCCTTCTCAGGGCGAGCTCTCGGGCCTGCGCCCGCATGGGGATTCTCCCAGTGAACCATCCTGAGCGAAGGCCGTACTTGTTTCCAAAAAGGCCGTCCCCAGCCGTTGGAGAAGAAAGACTACTCTTTTTTTCGAATAATTCAACAGGGAAATGATGCCGGGCAGACTCCCTGCGGGCGTTTTAGGGCGGGCCACATCTTTGAGTCTGAATATCCCCTGTCGAGGTCAGGCGCTTGCGGGTGCGATTTCTTTGGACGAACTGAGGAGGGCGTTCTCGATGGCCACGGCCGCAGAGCTGCTGAGGGCGGTGAGAAGGCTCAAGTCCTCACTCCGAAAACCATAGGGCTGTCTAATCGAATCGAGGTAGATCACGCCCCTGATATCGCCCCTGCTGACAAGGGGAACGCAGAGGGCGGACCTGATTTTCATCGTCCGGATGCTCTCGGAAAGATTGGCGTTCTCTTCGCTGAACGTGTCGAACATCATGAGCCCCTTGCCCTCGCGGACAACCCTGTCCACGATGGTCCTGCTGTAATTGCTGAGGCCGGGTTCGGTATTCGCGCTTTGCCGACAGAAACTCTCGGTGACCTTTCCGCTACCTTTGTCGATGAGGATGATGACCCCTCTGTCGATTCTCCTCAGAACACCGAAGATGTAATCCAGGATGTTCTCCATGATCTCCTTCAGGGTCATGGAGCTTCTCAGGACATTGGAGACGTTGTAGATCAACTCCATGTTGTTCCTGTGGGTCAGGGCCCTGTCCTGGGCAGATAGGGAGCCGAGTTCAGCGAGGTCTTCTGAGTCGTAGATGGAGTCTACGAAAGGGATGATCTGTTCGAGACACGTTTTGCCAAGGCAGATGAGGCTCATGCCGATGGTAATCGGCATCCCCTCTTTCACTTCAACCTCTTCCCCAGGGGCGACTTGCAGCCCGTTGATGAAAGTGCCGTTGCTGCTGCTCAGATCCTGTATAAAGTACTTCTCACCCCTGATGAACACATTCAAGTGCCTCCGGGAAACATATTTGTCTTTCATCCTGATGTCGCTGTCGGGGGATCTGCCAATAGAAACGGTGTCTTTTGAGAAGTCAAAAGATTGGATTTCTTCGGTTCCGTCTACCACATAAAGCTTGATCATGGCCGTCACACCCAATTCGAAAAAGCTTTTGCTCGGTTGGCGGGTGCTTTAACGCGTTCTCTCAATTGATTTAAGATTACCTCATAAAATATTGTTTTGTCAAGAAATTCAAGAAGCTATCAAAAGATGGCCTTCTTCAAGACCATTGCAGTGGAACGATGAAAAACAGCGCTGAAATGGTTATATTGGGTTGTGCCACAGGCGGCATGACAGGCCGGATTAGAGCTAACCTGCTGATATGGCATGCACTATTCTGCGACCCGACGCCCCCCAGGAAACCCATTCGGGTATCTCTCGGGGATCTAAGACAGGGCTGTGAAGCGGTCTGAGGGCATGACCCTGGAGAGTGAAAAAAAAATGACTGGATCTGATATTAAGCATTATATGAATCCCTTACACGTCTATTGCCGGCTCCGCGATGCTGGAGTCGCGAAGAAAAGGGCTATTTGTTTGTGCAGATGGTATGAGCGATGCGTTTTTAAGCAGTTCATCCTGCGAAAGACGGAACCCTGCAAATAAGCATCCAAGAGCTCAGGATATTTCGTCTACCCCTTTTGTTTTGTCGCCTTTTGAAGGGCCTTGTTCAGCTTTTCTCCGAAAACGCTCGAACGCTTCTGTTCTCTTTTCGCAAACTGCCGCCAATCTTCTTCATCCCTGGAGTCTCCGGGGGCAAGGGTTATTTTTCTCTCCTCAGGGTTGATCTCCTCGACGATGACGTTGACCTTGTCCCCTTCTCTCAATTTTTCCAGCTGGGATGGCTTCAGGGAGTCCTTGATCCTGGAGGCTGGCAAGAGGCCTGACACTCCGGGTTCCAGGGCAACAAAATATCCGAATCTCTCCCGCTTCTCCACCACTCCCTCTACCCTCTGCCCCTCTCTGTATCTCTCCGGAACATCACTCCAGGGGTCTCCTTCCGCGTCCTTGATGCTCAGGGATATACGCCTCTTCTCCAGGTCGATTTCTTTGATGATGACGGGAACGTGGTCTCCGGCCTTGACCACCTCTTCCGGCTTGGTCACCCTTTTCCGGTAGCTCATTTCGCTCAGGTGCACCAAACCCTCCACTCCCGGCGCGATTTCCACAAAAGCTCCGAAATTGGCGCACCGCGTAACCTTTCCTTTAACATTGTCGCCGATCCGAAAGTTGTCGCCCACGCTTTCCCATGGGTCGCCCGTGACCTGCTTGATGGAAAGGGAGATTTTGAGTGATCCCGGTTTTTCGCCGGGCTCCATGCCCAAGACCTTCACGGTCACCGTGCTCTGGGGCGTGAGCACATCCGATGCCTTCTCCACTCTGGACCAACTGATCTCCGAGATGTGAACCATCCCTTCCAGCCCCGGCAAAAGCTCCACAAAGGCACCGTAGGGCATCAGCTTTGTCACCCTTCCGGGGACCTGATCCCCGACCTTCAAGGTCTCGATGAATTTCTTGAAGGCCTTTTCCTGCTCCTTCCTGAGGAGGTCGCGCCGTGAGACGACGATGTTCTTGCCTTTTTCTTCAAACTGAGTGATCAGGAACCGGTAAGTCTGCCCGACATTTTGCTCCGGGCTCTCCTGGAATTTCAGATCCATCTGGCTCATCGGGCAAAAGGCCCGTCTCTGCATGATCTCCACATGGTATCCGCCCTTGATCTGGCCTTTCACTTTCCCTTCCACGGGGATGGCGTTCCTGAACGCTTCCTCAAGGGCGTTGATGCTCCCTGCCCCTGTCATCGCTTTTGAAAGCCTGATTTCATCCCCCCGAAAAGAGACGACATACAGCTCAAGGACATCGCCTTCTTTATAGGGGAGATCCCCTTTGTCGTCGAGGAGTTCGGCCTTGTCCACCACACCGTCTATTTTGGTGCCCGTGTCGATGAAAAGGCTCTCTTTTCCGATAGAGATTATCGGACCGCGGATGCGATCCCCGACATGAACCTCGTTGCCCAATCCGGCCGTGTAAGATCGGAAAAGGTCTTCAAAGCTCTCTTCCCCTTTTTCATTGTCGAATGATTCATCTGTCATCGTCTTAACCCCCGCGCGCAAGCATCCCGGCCTCAAGAATTCATGAGACCCTAAGCCAACCCTTATCATACTTGATCATGGACGGGCAAAAAAAATGTACCCCTCTGTATGAACTCATGACACGCCTTTTGCGATACATTCTCAAAGACAGCAACAAGATTGAGGCTGTCCGCAACCCAGGAATCAAGTCCCCCTTGAGGGGGAGAGGCTGGAGCCTGCCCCTGACTTGTCGAAGATCCCCCGTAGGACGGGAGGATCCGCGGTGAGGGGGTTGTCGGAGAGGCTCTACGATGCATTTTGTGATTGTCACGGCCGGTCGCGGGGTGCAGAATCCTGGAAGAGCACTTCTTAAGGAGGATTTTTCTGATGCAAAACACGGCTTACCGGGTGCCTTTTGGTAAAGGAGAGCTGGAATTCCGTTTGCCCCCGGGCATGCGAGGCACGCTCGCCAGGTCCAGAAACGTTGAGCCGGTCCCTGACCTGGAGAAGGCGGTTCGTCGCGCCTTGGCCAACCCGATCCACTCTCCCCCGTTGAGTGAACTGGCCTCACCCGGACAGAAGGCGTGTATCCTTTTCACGGATATCACCAGGGCAAGCCCGGACCATGTGCTCGTTCCTGCCTTGCTGTCGGAACTGGAGGGAGCCGGCGTAAAGCCCGAAGACATCGCCCTTCTCTGTGCCACGGGTATGCACAGGCCGAGTACGGCCGAAGAAAAAGCCCTGAAGCTGGGAAAAAATGTTGCAGACAGATACCGGGTTTTGGACCATGAACCGACAAACCCCGGAGCCCTGGCAGAGATCGGCCGGACGGAAAGCGGCGTTCCCCTGGCCGTCAACCGGAATGTTCATGAAGCGGATCTCGTCATC
>JAGUZM010000306.1 GCA_020060805.1 Deltaproteobacteria bacterium
ACCTTCAAGCCTGCGAACTTGAGGGCCATTTCAGCGGCAGGCACAGGGGCTGCGGCCATGTAACCCCTTTTCTCCCTGGCAAAACCGTAGGAGAGGATGCGGATCTCGATTTTCGGATCCTTGCTGAACAGCTTGGCTTTGTCCCTGGTCGTAACGATGACACCGCAGTTTCCGTCCGCAGGGTGAGTCTGCGCGCCATAGCTGATCACGCCTCCCGGCTCCACGGGTTTTAGTTTTGCCAGGCCTTCCGCGGTGGTGGGGGTGATCCCGTCATCCACCTCCACCAGGATGGTCTTCTTCTTGCCGACGCTCACTTCTGCGGGGAACATGTACCTTTTCTGGAAAGCCCTGTCATTGGCCAGGGCGTCCTGGTACTGCTCGTAGCGCCGCAGCGTGACCTTGTCGCACTCCTCTTTGGTTATTCCGGCCTGCTTGGCCACGTTCTCGGCGGTCTGGACCATCTTGAATCCCGCGTTGGGGTCGGAATTGAAGTTGTCCATCATCCAGTTTTCGGATTCCACCTCGCCCCCCGGTCCCATGGGGTTGGGCCAGACCGTGTGGGGGCCGTTGGAGCAGCGGTCAGACATGAGGCAGAACCCGGTATCATACGTGCCGGCCTCGATGTTGACGGCTGCCAGGTGGATGCAGGTGGTGGATGTGGTGCAGGCCTGGTTGACCATGAGGGCGGGCAGGGGTTTGATGTTGTCTACGAGCATGGCCGCCGCCCAGGTGTGACTGTAGAACATGTGATGCTGGGCAATCGTGATCCCGTAGTACATGTAATCCAGAACCATGGGGTCGTAGCCTTTTTTCAGCATCCAGTTTCTGGCAGTTTTTGCCCCCAGCACGATCGCGTTTTCATTCGCCATGGGCCCCTGCCAGCGACAGAAGGGAGAAGAATAGTAGCCGTTGTAAGGGATGTACGCTTTTGTCAACATATCTCACTCCTAAGCTTGAGTTTATTCCAAGAACGAACCAGGATTACTTCTGATCGCTCCACTTTCCGTATTTTTCTCTGAGTATACGATGAAGAATCTTACCCGTGGGTGTTCTGGGCATTTCCTCATCTTTGATGAAGTCAATCGTCTTGGGTCTCTTGAAACCTGCGATTTTGTTCTTGGTGGAATCGATGATGTCCTTCGCAAGCTCTTCGCTCGGCTCATATCCCTGGTGGAGCACGACCACGGCTTTGACGGCCTCACCCCACTTCGGGTCGGGTATTCCGATGACCGCCACATCTCTCACCGCCTTGTGGCCTCCCACGGCGCTTTCCACCTCGGAGGGGTAAACGTTTTCTCCACCCGTGATGATCATGTTGGCTTTCCGATCGACGAGCACATAGTAGCCCTCTTCGTCTCTTTTCACCATGTCCCCGGCAGAAGACCATTCACCGAAGAAGGCCTGTTTGCTCTTTTCCGGCTCTTTCAGGTATTCCTTGAAGAGCATGGGGGTCCGGTAAAAGAGCTCGCCCACTTCGCCATCGGGGACCTCTTTGCGGTTTTCATCCAGGATCTTGATCCGGTCGGTCCCGAAGATCTCCTTTCCGATGGAGCCGAGCTTCTTGAACTGATCCTCGGGTCTCAAAAGGGTGACCAGCCCGCCTTCCGTGCTCCCATAGGCTTCCCAGAGTTCGGCGTTCTTGAAGTAGTTCATGATCTCCTTCTTGGTTTCCTTCCTGGCAGGAGCGGAGGAGATGAGGAGCTGACGGATGGAGGAGACATCGATCTTGAGCTTCACGTCATCGGGCAGGGCGAGCATCATGATGTAATGGGTGGGGACCAGGGAGGTGAAGGTGATTTTGTATTTCTCGATGGTCTTCAAGAGGTCCACCGGGTCGAAACTGATCATGTTGTAGACAAAGACGGGCGCGGAAACGAGGGTGTAAGGGAAGGAATAGAAAATGGAGTTCACGTGGCACATGGGCATGACGAGCATGACCTTGTCGGTCGGCAGCACGCCCATGTTGACGTCGTTCAAGAAATACTGGGCTATATAGCTCTCGTGGGTTCTGATAACCCCCTTGGGCCTGCCTGTCGTCCCGGAGGTATACATGATCGTCCAGCAGTCATCCCCGTCGACCAATTGATTCGGCTCCTCGGGAGAGGAGTTGGCGAGCCATTCTTCGTAGTGGACGTAGCCCGGGGGTGCAGGCCCGTCGCCCAGAAAGATGTAGGCGTTCTTGGGGACCGGCAGTTTGTTTTTGATGCCGTCGATCAGCTCGACAAAGGGTTTTTCCACGATAAACGCTTTACACTCCGAATGGCTCACGATGTACTGAATCTCCGGCGGGGCCAGCCTGAACATGACGGGAACGATGGCCTGGCCGCCTTTGGCGCAGCCTGCATAAATGTCCATCCATTCGCCGCGGTTGTAGGCGATCACGGCGAAGGTGTCTTTGTACTTGACCCCGAGCTTGTTCAGTCCATTGGCCAGCCGGCACGCTCTGTCATTCCACTGCTTGAACGTAAATTCCTTGAACTTGTCCTGCCAACCCAGCTTGTCCGGATAATTGATGGCATTCATCTTCAGCATAATCCCGGCATGCAACCATTTGCTCTTCAACATGGCGTGAACCTCCCTGTGAGTGATGATCGGTTAATGCCTACCCAAACGAACCCGGCGGGGTTCATGTCCTTGATTGTCCTGGGCAAGGCCCTGATCCCCGGGCCAGCGGAAATGCAGAGGACCCGTTCATTTATTCAGGTTACTCCAAGGCTGAAGCAACGATCTCGGTGATGTCCATGACCTTGATTTTGCCCCGCTCATCCTTCGGTATGGCCTTGGAGCCTTTTCTCAGGTTATCCTTGCAGGCCGCGCAGCCGGACACGATCACTTCCGCGCCGATGGCCAGGGCGTCCCTCACCCTTTCAGCGGCGATTTCAACCGCCATTTCCGGGATATTGGCCGCCACCCCGCCTCCGCTGCCGCAACAGCGGGCCTGAAGCCTGTTTCGGGCCATTTCCACGTATTCGACCCCGGGGATGGCCTTGAGGATGCCCCGAGGTTCTTCGAAGACCTGGAACGCACGACCCAAGTCGCATGGGTCATGATAGGTCACCTTCTGCTTGCCGTTTCCCTTGAGTTTGATCTTTCCCTCCTTGATCAACTTCTCCAGGTAGTGGACGGAGTGATAAACTTCAAGTCCGAGGTCGGCGTGCTTGGGATAGATCTTCTTGAAGGTCTTGTAGCACCCGGCACAGGGGGTGACGAGTTCCCGCGCTCCGGTCTTCTTGATCTTTTCAACCGTCTTCTGGACGTGATCTTCGAACTCATCGGTTCCCATCAGGAAGAGAGGGAATCCGCAGCACCCCTCTTCGGTGCCGAGGGTGGTGTAATCCACACCCGCCGCATCCAGAGGCTTAAGCAGGCTCGGCACCATCTTCATGTCCAGGTAGCTCGGCACGCACCCCATGAAAAGGAGGGTATTGGCTTTGGCCTTGATCTCGCCCTTCTTGGCCTTCTCCTTCAGAGCAGGAGGATAGATCTCGATCCTGTCCGCCTTGGCGCTCGCGAAGATGTTGCCTGTCTTGTAAATGCTGTCCCTCAGCCCGAGCACGGGCTCGGGAACCATGCCCGCTTTGTACATCTTCCGCCGGACCCCTTCGACGATTTCGTCCACCTTGATCCGGGCCGGACAGAAATAGGTGCATGCCTGGCAAGTCGTACAGCTGTAGAAAGCCTCTGAAAGCTCCCTGGAAGGTTCTATCGTTCCATTCATCAGATAGTAGGCGAGGGCAGTCCGGCCCCGGGCGTTCCTCCCCTCCCTCTGGGTCACGCTGAAGGTCGGACACCCGAGACGGCAAAACCCGCAATGGATGCAAGCGAGGACTTCGTTGTCGATCTCTTTTCCGTAGGAGTTGAGCCCTTCCGGATGCTCCACCAGGGGCTTGAAGGTGAAGTAATCGTAGACGTCATAGGTCTTTCCTTTTTCAAGGCCCATCTTGCCGGGGTTGAGGATATTGTCGGGGTCAAGGGCCTGCTTGATCTTGCGCATCACCTCCATGGCCGGGCCGAGCTGCAGCTCAATGTGGGGCGCCCTGGTCAGCCCTGTTCCGTGCTCTGCGCTCAAGGTTCCCTTCATTTCAATCGCTATTTTAACCAGCTCCTCGGCTGCGGGTTTGAGGCGGTTCCAGTCATCCCTGTTCCTCACGTCGCAGACGAAGGTGGTGTGGACGTTTCCGTCTCCCACATGGCCGAAGGTGGCGATGATGACATTGTATTTCTGGGAGATGGCCTGCGCCTTCC
>JAGUZM010000583.1 GCA_020060805.1 Deltaproteobacteria bacterium
GATGGTGTCGGCGTTGGCCTTGCTCTGAATCAGGGCCTTCATCTCATCCGTTCCTTCCAGGAGTTCAATGATCGCCGCCCGGCCCTTGTACCCGGTTTTCCCGCATTGTTCACACCCATTCGCTTTATGCAGGATCAGGTCATCGGTGTACGGAAACCCCATGGACTCGAAGTCCTTTCCGTAAGCACGCACCAGGGTGTCATATTCGGCGCGGGTGGGATGGTAAGGCTCCTTGCAATCCTTGCAGAAGGTCCTCACCAGGCGCTGCGCAAGAACGCCCAGGAGAGCATCCGCAAAATTGAAAGGATCCATGCCCATGTCGAGAAGCCGGACGACCGTCTCCGGAGCGCTGTTGGTGTGGAGCGTGCTCAGAACAAGGTGTCCTGTCAGGGACGCCTCGATCCCTATGGAGGCGGTTTCCTGGTCCCGCATCTCGCCTACCATGATCACGTCGGGGTCGGCGCGCAGGAACGAACGCAGGGCCGAGGCGAAATCAAAACCGATCTTGGGGAGGACCTGCACCTGCCGCAGCCCGCGCTGGGTGATTTCCACGGGATCTTCCGCTGTCCAGATTTTGGTCTCCGTCTTGTTGATGTGGGCCAGGACCGAATGAAGGGTGGTGGTTTTGCCGCTTCCCGTGGGCCCGACCACGAGAATGATCCCGTAGGGCTTGGAGGCCATGTTCAACATGAGGGTGTAGTCTCTTTCGCTCATTCCCATCTCTTTCAGCGGAAAGGGTGCCCCGGCCTTGAGGAGCCTCAGCACGATGTCCTCTTCGCCCCCTACGGTGGGAACGCTCGCCACCCGCACCTCGATATCGAGGGGCCCGTATTTTTTGAACCGGATCTTCCCGTCCTGGGGCTTTCTGCGCTCGGAGATGTCCAGATCCGCCATGATCTTTATCCTCGAAACCAGGGCCCGCCTGAAATTGTACGGCACGGTCTGATACCTGTGGCAGATGCCGTCCACCCGAAATCGGATCTCCGCCCCTTCCTTGCCCGAATAGGGCTCAATGTGGATGTCCGAGGCGTTCCTCCTGTACGCATCGGTGATGATCTTGTTCACGAGCTGGACGATGACGCTGTCATTTTCCGTCAGCATTTCAATCCCGCCTTCCAGCTCCTCTTCGACGCCGGTGTCCAGTTTGCCCAGGATCTCGTCGATGGAACCCTCGTTCTTCATCTGGGGCGCTCCGTAGAAGTATTCCAGGAACTGCAAAATATCTTCCCTGAGTCCCACGGCGAATTCATACTTCTCTGCGGTGAGCAACGACTTGACACTGTCGATTTTGTCGAGCCTCTGGGGGTTGTCAATGAGGATCTTGACCGTGCCGTCCGATCTTCCCAGGGGAACCCACAAGTTGGTCCTGAGATAGGCCTGCTTCAATTTGGCCAGGAGATCTCCCGGAATCGGATAGTTCGGGTTGAAGGGCACGTATTCGCAATCGTAGTACTCTGCAAGAGAGCGGCCCACCTCCTCCTTTTTCACCCTCATGGACTGAATGAAAACGGATTCGATCGATTTTCCCTGTTGCCTGGCGATGGCAATGGCCTTCTCCAGCTCTTTTTGGGTAATGACGTTGTTGTGGATGAGATAGTCAAACTTGGTCCTTTTCGTCCGCTGCTCGGCCAGCTTCTTTTGATTGAAGAAGGCGATGCCGAGAACATCGGCCATTTCCACGGCCGAGTTCTGGTCCTCCTGGGTGAAGCGGTCACCGTTCTTCTTGTTCACGAGCTGGAGAACGCCGATGACATACTTTCGGTAAAAGATGGGAACCGCCAGGATCTGCTTTGTCGAATACCCGAATTTCTCGTCCCAACTCTTGTCAAAGGACAGATCCGGGTTAATCCTGCTCAGCTCCTGGGCATCGTAGGCGTTGAGGATATTGATGATCTGGGCATTGTTGGCCGTGTACCCGGCGATGCTCTTGTTCGTGATGGGCACGCGGATCTCCTCGGGGTTGTTGCCCGCCTTGAACCGGGAGTAGATCTCCTTTCGCTTTCCATCCACGACATAGATCGTGATCCGGTCCGAATCGAAGAGGCTGAGCATCCGATCCTTCAGGTTGATCAGGATTTCGTTGATGTCTTTCGCCGCGTGGATCTGATTGGCGATATCATGGAGCGCCTTATAGTAGGTCAGACTCCGTTGAGGGGTCGTTACCTCACGAATCATTCTCTCTCCCATATCCAACCTCCTTCAGATCCGGTCGGTTATCGGGCGCCCCCAAGGGCACAAGGGTTTTTATATTTTAGACTTTTTGCCTCCCTTTTGGAAGCCAAAACAAACGATTCCTTTCTCCATCATACCCGGATCTTTTCCGAAAATCCTCTTGACACCCCGTAACCCTTAAAGTATACAGCCATGGATATATCTCCTTCTAAATGCTGCCATTTCCTGCTCTAGCAAAGCACTTTCAAAAACCGGATGTTTGGGAACTCTGTCATCGTAGGCTGGGGGCATGACTTCTTCGCTGGGGATTTTCTTCAAACTTCATTGGGATTGAAAATCTTCGCCTTTGAGACCGCTTGTGGCTTGACATAGGGATAAACGGCCGGCCTGCACCTGGAAGTTTCGCAGGCTGAAACACAAACCATATCTTGAGGAACAAGGAGGGATTATGGAGGTCAAGAAGATTTTTCTACCCGAGTCGGAAATGCCGCGTCAATGGTACAACATCCTGGCAGATATGCCCACACCCATGGAACCGCCTCTGCATCCGGGGACCGGAAAGCCTGTTGGGCCGGAGGACCTGGCCCCCATTCTCCCCATGCCTTTGATCGAACAAGAGGTCAGCCCCAAGAGATTCATCGACATTCCAGAAGAAGTCTTGAAGATCTACGCCATCTGGAGGCCGACACCCCTTTACAGGGCGTATAACCTTGAGAGGTACCTGAAGACCCCCGCAAGGATCTATTTCAAGAACGAGGGGGTGAGCCCTGCGGGCAGCCACAAGCCCAACACCTCTGTGCCGCAAGCCTATTTCAACAAGATCTCCGGAACCAAGAGGATCACCACGGAAACGGGCGCCGGGCAGTGGGGCAGTGCCCTGTCCATGGCGTGCGCCTTTTTCGGGATCGAATGCAAGGTTTACATGGTCAAGATCAGCTTCAACCAGAAGCCCTACCGCCGGATCATGATGGAGACGTGGGGTGCGAGTTGCGTGGCCAGCCCGAGCTCGGAGACAAAAGCGGGGCAGAAGATCCTGGCCGATAACCCCGACTCCCCGGGAAGCCTCGGGATCGCGATCAGCGAAGCGATCGAGGCGGCTGTGACGGGCAAGGACTCGAAGTATTCCCTGGGGAGCGTGTTGAATCACGTCATGCTCCATCAGACCGTCAACGGCCTGGAGTGCCAGAAGCAGATGGCCATTGCCGGGGATTACCCGGACGTGATCATCGGATGCGCTGGCGGGGGCAGCAATTTTGCCGGGTGTGCCTACCCCTTTGTGAGGGACAAGATCAACGGCAAGAAGATCGATGTCATCGCCGTGGAGCCGGCCTCCTGTCCCACCATGACCAAGGGCCCCTTCGCGTACGACTTCGGCGACACCATACAGATGACGCCCCTGATGCCGATGCATACCCTGGGCCACAGCTTTGTCCCCGCCCCGATTCATGCCGGTGGCCTGAGGTATCACGGCATGGCACCCACGGTCAGCCAGTTGATCTTGGACGGCCTGGTCAGGCCTGAAGCCATCAGCCAGCTCGAAACGTTCCAGGCCGGAATCACGTTTGCCAGGACCGAAGGCTTTATCAGCGCCCCTGAGACGGACCATGCCGTGGCCATGACGATTCGGGAGGCGATCAAAGCCAAGGAGGAGGGCAAGGAGAAAGTGATCCTGATGAATTGGAGCGGCCACGGGCTCGTGGACATGGGCGCCTATGAAGCCTACCTGAGAGGCAAGCTGTCGGACCATGCCCTGCCTGCCGAGGAAATTCACAGGGCCTTGAAAGACATCGAGAAGCTGCCCAAACCCAAGCAATTTAAGGAGGGGAAGATCTAAACCCTTCCTTTTTCAATCTGCGCCGGGGGTCCGATTGCGATCGGCCTCCGGCGACGTTTCTCGGAAGCCGACAAGCAAACTTTTTTTTCAGGAAAGGCATGATGAAAAAAGATCCCACACCCCCGGGGGAAGATGAACAGGTTCGCTGTCCCAGGCTGGGCCACCACATCACCTTCTCATACTGCAGGGTGGAGAGCGGAGGCCTCCCCTGTTTTAGAATCATCGATTGCTGGTATGAGAATTTTATGGTAGAGGATTTTTTAAGGTCCCAGTTGAAACCTGAAGAGTGGGAGAAGATCTTCAACAGGCCGATGAAACCCAAGATCCTCTCCCTCGTGGAGCTGATCGAGGAAGCGAAAAAAAGAACCAAAGAGGAAGCAGAATGAGAGAAGAAATCCTTCTGGGCAACGGAGCCATAGCCCTGGGGCTTCTGGAGGCGGGCTGCCAGGTGGTGACATCCTACCCGGGCACCCCGAGCTCGGAGATCCTGCCGGAGGTCATCCGCCTGGTCAAGTCGGATAACCTCACGACCTACGTCGAATGGTCCACCAACGAGAAGGTCGCCCTGGATAACGCCTTTGCCGCCGCCATCACGGGCAAAAGAGCGGCGTGCTGCATGAAGCAGGTGGGGCTCAACGTCGCCGCGGACTCCCTGATGAGCGCAGCCTACATCGGAACGGTCGGCGGTTTGGTGATCATCTCCTGCGATGACCCCGGACCCCACTCCTCCCAAACCGAACAGGACACCCGGTTCATGGCTCGCCTCGCCAAGGTCCCGGTGCTCGACCCTTCAACCCCCGAAGAGGCAAGAAAAATGGCCGGCCTCGCCATGGACCTGTCGGAGGAGTTTCGAATCCCCGTCATCCTTCGGCCCGCCATCCGGGTGTGCCATGCCCGGCAGAACATCGCTTTTGAATCCCTCAAGAGCAACGAAAGGAAAAGCTCTTTCCAAAAGGACCCGATGAGGTGGGCCGCCACGCCCCGTTACCGGCTGATTCTGCACGCTGAACTGAACAAAAAGCTGGAAGAGATCGGGAGACGCTTCGACTCCCTCAGCCAATACAATTTCCACGACCTGGAACCGGCCAAAAAATACCCCTTCGGCATCGTGTCAGGAGGGGTGCCCTATGCCGTTGTCCGGGACATCCTCTCCGAGGAGGGTCGTACGGACATTCCAGTGCTCAAGCTGGGCGCTCCCTACCCTTTCCCGGACGCCCTTGCCACGGAGTTCACCGCCCGGTGCGAAAAAGTGCTCGTCGTCGAGGAAACAGACACCCTCATCGAGTACTTGCTGAGGGACAGGAACAAAGTGATCGGCCGGCTCACCGGACACGTGCCCTCTGAAGGGGAGCTCGTGCCCGATGTGGTCTACCGGATCATCCAGAAGGCCCTCAAGGAACTGGGCCTTCCGCCCTTTAAGGAAGAGCCGGACGGGGATGTAGCGGGTGTGGTCAAAACCATGCAGTTGCCCATGCGCAGGCCGACCCTCTGCCCCGGATGCCCGCACAGGGCCGCATTCTTCGCCATCAGAAAAACCCGGCCAAAAGCGATATTCACCTCCGACATCGGGTGTTACACCCTCGGCCTCAACCTGGGGGTGGTGGACACCTGCCTCGACATGGGTGCAGCCATCACCATGGCCTCCGGCTTCTATCACGCCTTTGCCCAGGACGGAGTGGACCAGCCGATCGTGGCCACTATCGGCGACTCCACCTTTTTCCATTCAGGCACAGCAGGACTGCTCAACGCGGTATACAACAACGCCCGGTTTATCCTGGTCATCCTCGACAACCTGACCACGGCCATGACGGGGATGCAGCCCACCCCTTCCCTCGGGATCAGGGCGGACGGGACCGAGGGAAAGGCCATCTCCATCGAGCGGACGGTCGCCGGGTGCGGCATCGACTTCATCCAGGTGGTGGACCCCTACGACATCCCGAAGATGACGGAACTCCTCAAGAAGGCGACGGAGTACTTGAAAGAGCCCCAGGGAGGTATCGCCGTGATCATTGCCCGCCATCCCTGCATCATCGCTTACAGGGATGAGGCCATTCCGGAGAAGAAGTGCGTTGGCGTTACGGATGCCTGCGCGGAATGCAACTTCTGCATCGACCGCTTCGAGTGCCCTGCCATCTACCAGGACAAGGAACTGGGCCGGACCAACATCAACCAGCAACTCTGTACGAGTTGTGGCGTTTGCCTTCAAGTCTGCCCCAAAGGGGCCATTGTGGAGGTTGCGGCAACGTGACAGATACGATCAACATGGTCCTCTGCGGCCTGGGAGGCCAGGGCATCCTGTTCATGACCAAGGTGCTCGCCCAGTGCGGTTTGGATTCCGGGTTGAAGGTGATGGGTGCCGAGACGCACGGGATGGCCCAGCGGGGCGGGTCGGTGGTCTCCCATCTGAGGTTCGGCGATGTCCAGGGTTCTTTGGTGAGAACCGGCTCAGCCCATTATCTCTTCGGCCTCGACGAAAATGAGGCTTACCGGAGCCTTCCCTTCCTCTCCAGGGGAGGCAAGCTGATCGTCAACGCGAATCCCAGTCGCTTTCCCCGGGAGGAGATCAAGGCGGCCTTGGAGGAGAGACAAATTCACTATCGCTCCCTCCCTGCCAGCTCTCTCGCTCAGGAGTTGGGGGCTCCCCAATTCTCGAACCTCGCCCTCCTCGGCTATTTCTCCGCCTTTGAGAACGCCCCTTTCGGACACCGGGAGTTGAGAGCCATCATCGGGAAAACCAGTCCAGGACGATTCCTGGAAATAAACCTCAAGATCTTTGATGCTGGTCTCGAAAGGGCGATGAAGGAGAAGGGGGCGTGAGTAAAGTCGCCGGCCTCCTTTTGGCCGCAGGCAGTTCGAGCCGGATGGGTACGCCGAAGCAGCTCCTCGGAGCCGGCGGCCGAAGCCTCTTGAGCCGGAGCCTTGAGCAAACCCTCCGGTCGGACCTCTCCCGGGTCGCCCTCGTCCTTGGTTTCAAGGCAAAGGAGATCAGGGAAAACCTGATCGAAGACCTCAAACACCCCAAGGTCCTGGTCGTCGAAAACCCGAACCACGCCCAAGGGATCAGCACCTCCATCATCGCGGGGCTCTCCGCGGTCGAAGGGACACACGACCACGTCGTGATCATCCTCGCCGACATGCCCCACGTGACTTCCAGCCTGATCAACCTCCTGATTGACCGCACCATGAACTCCCGCCTGCCCCTCGGCGCGATCGTCTCAAAAAACAGACGGTCTCACCCCGTCATCATCGGCCGCCGGTTCTATGAGGAATTGCATCACCTGGAGGGAGATACCGGCGCACGAGAGCTTTTTGTGACCTATGCCGATCAGGTTTGCCTCGTGGAGCCGCAAGAAGACTACGAGGATCTCGACATCGATACGCCGGAGGACTACCTGGAGTTTAAGAAATCCCTGGACAGAATTACTTCCTGAGATATCGAGAGGCCGTGTACCCTGGACCGTGTACGATTTCTGGGGCTGCCCCTGGTACACCATGAGGCGAATGAAGCTCCCAGATCCATATAACTTTCTGCCTGATGATGGTCAACGCGCTGTCCGGTCCAACAGGCTGTCCCGCCCGTTAATGGCGAGGTAGGGGGGCAGGGGCATATCGAACACAAACAGCGTCCGTTCGTCGATCATCTTCGTCAGCACCACGTCCCATGCGGTAAACAGGTACCCATACAGGTGATCGTCCGGGCCCCTGATTTCAAAAAGCCTCGGATAGTAAGGTCCTGTTTGCCCCTGTGTCTTGATCGAAACGACCAGAGCTTCGAGCGCTTCGGGGCTCTCCACAGCGGACCAACGATCGACGGCAATCGCATGGCCGTCGTCCTTCCGCTCGAACATGACGGCTGCCGGATGCCATGGACCATGCCCCGCATAGGTGACGGAGTAATCCTGCCAATTCGCTGTCAGGGTCTCTATATTTGCATGGCCTTCCCCCTGTGGTACGACCCTATAGGTTCCCGGTCTTAAACACCCGGCCAGGAAGGCAGCGAAAGCCAAGAACAGCACCGCTCGGGTCATATATTTTTTCATTTCAACCCACCCCCTTTCGTCGGGTCGCGGATGAGTCTCGATCATTACGCTGAACTCAAGTTAAGCTCTTTCTCCCCTCCCGCAATCTTCCTTCCTGTTTTCAGAAGGGAAGAAAAGGCGATACCTCCGCTATTCGAGGTAGCCCTTGACCTGTAGCCCGTCGGGGCCTGCGGTGACTTGAATCGCTCCCAGCTGGTCGGTCCGCAAGGTCCGGCATCCGGCCTGCTGAAGCCTCCCGAGGGTTTCCGAATGGGGAAACCCAAAGGGATTCCCGCCCCTGGAAGAGATGATGCAGATGCGGGGTGACACATTCTCCAGAAAGGCCCTGGTGCAAGAGCCCCTGCTCCCATGATGCGGCGCGAGAAGAACATCGCTCTTGAGGCGTGACCCTTCACGAAGGCTCACAGCCTCCTCTCCGGTGCTCTCAAGATCCCCTGGAAACAGAAAGGATCCGCCCCGGTGGGATATCTTGAGAACCAGGGACTTGTCGTTGGGCCTGAGCGCTTTTGTCCACGCCGCGGCATGCCCGTCGCCCGGAGGGTGAAGAACCGCGACGCGAACCCCTCCGATTTCTCTCTCCTCTTTCAACTCCCCCTGGGTCAGGGCTTTTATTTTCTTATCCTCGACGATTCTCATCAGGTCCCGGAAGCCGGGCACCTCGGGTTTTTCTCCGTTGTACCAGAACTCCTTTGGCCTGAAGTGGGAAGCGATGAACCGAAGACCCTCCATATGATCCGTTTCCGGATGGCTCAGAACGATATAGTCGATCCGCCGTATTTTCATGTAGAAAAGGAAGGGAGCGACCACCATCTCCCCCATATCGAACTCATCCCGCGCCGAGCCCCCGCCGTCGATCAGCATACGCTCTCTGCCCGGAAATTCCACCAGAGCCGCACTGCCCTGCCCCACGTCGAGATAGGTTACCCTCAGATTCTCGTTGGCCGTGTTCCGGTGATACCAGTACGCCGCATCCAACCCGCTGATAGAGAGGGCTGCCGCCAGCCCCACTTTGGCCCATGCAAAGCGCCTCGAGAAAAAAAGAAAGAAGAGAAGGCCGTAGAAAAGCAGGATCTCGTAGAATCGGGGGGTGATCCCCCAAATCGCGGCCCAGTCAAAACGGGTCCAGAACTGGAGCGTCTCCATGAGCCGATCGAGGACCCAGGCCCCCAGGTTCAAAAGAAAGCGGGCTGCAACCGGGCTTATGAACAGGATGAATGAAGCGGAAAGACCGAGGCACAGAATAAAAAGTCCCAGAACAGGCACCAGGGCGATGTTTGCCGGGATCGTGATCAGGGGAACGCGATGAAAGTAGTAGGTGGTGACGGGGAGGAGGAACACGGTCGCTGCTACCGTGGCCGCAAAAAGCCCGGCCACGTACAGGTACAATCGGTTCAGTGCCCTTGATGAGATGACCTGCATCTCGGGGCTCAGGGCGAGCCTGGAGTAGATCGGCGGGGCGAGCGTCAGGATCCCCGCCACGGCAAGAAAGGACAGCTGGGCGGAGACGCTGAAAACAGCATGGGGATCCAAGGCAAGAACCAGGAGGGCCGCCAGGGCCAGGGTGGACCAGACTTCTTTCTCCCGCCCGATCACCAGAGAAAAAAGAAAGCAGAGGCCCATGACCATGGCCCTCTCTGCGGAGACCTGGAACCCGGTCAAGGCCGTGTAGGCAACCACGGGGAAGCAGGTGAGGAGGGCGGATATTTTGCGGATGTCGGCCCTCAGGATGATGGCCGAAGAAAAGGAGAGAATTTTTTTCAAGACCGTGTAGCAAAGCCAGGCCACCACGGCGATGTGAAGCCCGGAAACGGCCAGGACGTGGCTCAACCCGCTGATGCTGAAGGTTTCCCTCAGCTCTCGGGTCATGCTCTGCCTTTCTCCCAACACCAGGGCTTCGAAAATCGCTTTATTCCGCTGGGAGAGATTTTCCGCGAAAAATCGCCTCACAGGCCTTCTCACCTCTTCGAGCGCTTCCAGGGGGAAACCCAAATCCCCCTTACCCATGGGCACGATCTGCCTCCCGTCGGAAACAGAGGCTGCGCACGAAAGGCCTCGAACATCCATGGCGAGTTGGTGGTCATACCTTCCGGGGTTGTTGAAGTTGAGGAACGGTCCCAGCCTTGCGTGAAACAGGAGCTTCTCCCCTACCGGAAACTCTTGCCCATGCTCGTACACGGTAACGCGGATCCGCTCGCCTTTTTCGATCCCTTTCTCCTGATAGGTGAGCCGGTCAACCCTCACGACGAACCGTGCCCTACCTTCCAAGATCGTTACGGGCTCAAGGAGGGTTGCCTCCAGCTTTACCCGAGGCCTCTCCGCTGCCAGGTCCATCAGCTCGGAGCGACCGTGCCTGGCGAGGTCCATCGTGATCCCTGCAAGGAAAAAGAGGAGAAAGAAAAAGGCAAATCGGTAGGAAGGGGCGACGAGGAGGGAGAGGATCAGCAGGAGGCCGAACAAAATGGAAACGGCGAGGGACGGATAGGGGCCGTGGGGAATGAGGGTGTGGCCGACAAGAATTCCCCCGATGAGACAGAAAAGCGCTGGGATCAGGGGACGGTGGCGCATTTCATCCCGGAACGCGCCAGATCCTGGCGCCGAGGCTCTGAAACTTCTTTTCCAAAGCCTCGTACCCCCGGTCCAGATGATAAACCCTTCTCACTTCGGTTGTACCTCCCCGGGCCTCGAGCCCGGCCAGGATGAGGGACGCGCTCGCACGAAGATCCGTGGCCATCACCGGCGCTGCCAGGAGATGATCCCTGCCCCGAACGATCGCTTGATTTCCGTGAATGCTGATATCCGCCCCCATCCTCTTCAGTTCACTCACATGGATGAACCTGTTCTCAAACACGGTCTCCCGGATGATGCTCGACCCGTTGGCAACGCACATGAGAGCCATGAACTGCGCCTGGAGATCCGTCGGAAAGCCGGGGAAAGGCATGGTTTCGATATCCACGCTCTGGATCACTCGGGGCCCTGCCACGAAAAGGCCCTTTTCCCTCTTTTCAATCCGCGCTCCCGCGGCCTGGAGTTTCTCGATGACGGAAGCCAGATGCTCATAGCGGCATCCATCGATCATGATCTCCCCACCCGTGATCGCCGACGCGATCATGAACGTGCCTGATTCGATCCTGTCCGGAACCAGGGTGTGTCCCTCTGCAGGATGGAGGTCCTGGTTTCCCTCAATGACAATCGTGTCTGTGCCGTCTCCTTCGATCCGAGCGCCCATGCTCCGGAGCATGCGGGCCAGGTCGCTCACTTCCGGCTCTTTGGCCGAGTTCCTCAAAACGGTCTTTCCTTTCGCCCCCACGGCAGCCATCATGATATTCTCAGTCCCCGTCACGGTGGGGATGTCGAAAAAGATGTCCGCACCCCTCAGGTTGTCCACCTTTGCGTTGATGTACCCTTTGTCCAGGAACATCTCCACCCCCATGGCAGCGAGAGCTTTTAGGTGCAGGTCCACCGGCCTTGCACCGATGGCGCACCCCCCGGGCATGGATATACTGGCTCTTCCCAGGCGAGCCACCAGGGGCCCCAGAAGCAGAATCGACGCCCTCATCGTTCGGACCAGATCATAGGGCGCCACGTGCTCCTTGATCTCGTCGGAATTGATTCTGAGCACGCCGTCCTCCTCCTTGAAAATAACGCCCATCTTGGTCATGATGCTTTTGATGGTCTGAATATCTTTCAGCCTGGGGACGTCCTTGATGGAGTGCCACCCGCCTGTGAGAAGGCAAGCGGCAATGGCAGGGAGGGCCGCGTTCTTCGCGCCGCTCACCGTCACGGTGCCCTTGAGCGGCCTGCCCCCTTCGATAAGCATCTTTTCCACGGCATTGTCCTCTGATGAGGGGAGTTTTTCCAAGGCTCCGCGCCGGATCGGGGTTAACTGTCCGCCGGGCGAAAACCCCGTGATCCTTTTATCTCAGGGAGTCAAAAGGACGTTTTCTTGAAGATTCCTTTACGGGATGACTCTATAATAAGAACGCCCTGCCGTCAATTCGTTTGCCAACAGGGTGTTGCCGGGGGTTTCATGGAAACGAAATTCGTCGCTGACGTCATGTTGGGCAGGCTTTCCAAATGGCTCAGGGTCATGGGCTTTGATGTCCATTACCAATCCCATTACAAAGAGGGGGCTCTCGAAAGCCTGGTCGCAGAGGGCCGAAGGCTTCTCTCACGCCGCGCAAAAGCGGTCGAAGAGGATGCGAACGCGGTGTGGATACAGTCTGACCATGTGCACGAACAGCTGCAGGAATTCAAAACAAAAACAGGCCTTGCGAGTGACCGTTCAAAGTGGTTCACCCGGTGCCTGCGTTGTAATGTCCCCTTGGAGAAAGGGTCCTCAAAGGCTCCTCTTGAGAGCGTGCCCGACTACGTCCTGCATCAGGAAGTCCCTGATATTCACGGATGCCCGGTGTGCGGCCGCTTTTACTGGCCCGGCAGCCATAGAACGAAAATGACTCTACAGCTTGAGGAGTGGGGCTTCTAGGAGAGGCCCAGTGTCGAGCGTGGCTTGTCCCTCGTGCGCCGCAAACGGCCGCGATACCCGGGACAGCCCATCCCGGGAACCCTCGATTTCCGGAAAGAGACAGACCGGAAAAGGGCACCCCTTTGAGGACGGTGCCCTCCGCGCTCTGCTCTGCTCAGAAGCTTTCCTCGGGGTTATCTCTTTCTGGCGGCTTTCCTTTTGGCGACTTTCTTGCCTTTCTTCTTCGGTTTTGGAGCGGCCTTAGCTTTCTTGAGCGCCGCTGCCAATTTCTTCATTTTGTTCTTGATCGCTGTGGCTTCTTTGTTAACTTTTGCCAGTTTTCTTTTTGCCTGTCCCATTCTGTACTGGATTTGTTTAGCTGTAGCCATACTCTCTCCTTTCCTATTGCTTTGATGAGAAGCGCATTTCGCAATAAATGCTATATGATAAATTATTAAAAGTCAACAAAATTTATACTTTGATACATAATCAACCATAATATATATTAACTGACCTTCTGTATGACCCATCGAGTTGATCGTCACGAAGCCGAGCGCCCGGATACAAAACGCCTTTGATGCTTCGGATCAACAAAAGCGATCATCCGACCGGAGCCGCTTCGAACGGTCATGGCAGGGAGAAGGCCATTTTCGTCCCCCAGGGCGTCGTACCCGTGTCATCCCATGTTCCTCTTGACACAACCCCTGGAATACCCTTATCTGATGGTGTGGATTCGCGCGCCCTTCCAGAGGGTGCCGAAGGAACGGCGGCCGTTTCCCTCGTGAAACGATCGGTATTATCAGGGAGGGCAACCCATGGACCTTTCCAAGGGAAAATACACGGTACTGGATCAGATCGCGTCTGCGGACACGGTGAGGAGAAAAATCATAGATACCGCGAGTGCCCTGTATGCAAAAAAGGGATACACCGCCACATCCATCGAGCAGATCGCCGAGATGGCAGGAGTGACCCTTCCCGTCACCTACCACTATGTAAAGAAAAAATCAGAGATCATGAAGTTGATCATGGAGGACCTCCTCAGCACTTTTCGCGAGAGCCTCACGAGCCACCTGAGTGCCATCCATGATCCTGAGGAGAAACTCGCGGCGGCCGTCATCCTGTTCTGCAAGACGGTGGATCAGCAGAGGGAAAAGCTCCTCCTGATCTATCAGAAGTCCGGCTCCCTCGATTCCGCTTCAAAGGCCAAGATCATGCAGCTTGAGGTGGAGGTCTCGGAAATCTTCGGCGGAATCCTCCAGGAAGGGATACAGGCGGGCCGATTCCGGGAGGTGGACACAGACGTGATGGCCTTCAACATCATCATGATGGCCCACATGTGGGTCCTAAAGAATTGGCACCTCAAGGGACGCCTTGGTTTAGACCAGTATATCGATCTGCAGCTCGACACGATACTGCAGGCTTTGAAGAAGTAGCCCGGCTCTTGGATCCGCGCCCCGGATCATCCTTTTCATCTTTTCTGAAGGATGACCGTATTCCGCTTCCTGGATTTGCCCGGCAGAAGATAAGGGATAATTCTGAAAATGCCGAGGCCATGGGCTTTCATCAGCTCTTCACAGGCCGCCAACTCCTTCTCCGGGTGGAGCCCCAGAAACAGGACCAGGAAGCCCTGGGGCGAGAGAAAGCCGCCGCACCACTCCATGAATTGAACCGGGCTGGCAACGGCGCGGGCCGTGACCAGGTCATACTTTTCCCTTAGCTCCCCTTCACGGCGCTCCTCAATTCGACCCCTGACGACCTGGATATCCCCTAACTTCAACAAGCGGATCACGTGCTTCAGGAAGCTCGCCCGCTTTGAGTTCGGCTCCAGAAGGGTGACAGACAGACAAGGCTTGATGATCTTCAGCGGAACCCCTGGAAAGCCTCCGCCCGAACCCACGTCAAGAAGGCTTCCCTGCGAGGGAAGGAATGGGCCTGGGATGATCGAATCCAGGAAGAGCTCTGTGATCACAGCGTGTCGGGTCGCCAAACCGGTGATGTTCACCCGCTGATTCCATGCCCACAATTCCTCCAGGTAGAGGCTGAAAAGAGCCAGGTGTTCTTCCGTCAAGGCAACGCCGAATTCAGCGCCATACCGATACAGGGCAACCACTTCGCTGGAATCCGCTCTCAGATCACGACCCTCCTCTTGATGATTTCCACAGCCTCCTCGGGCGTGTCCACGAACTGGAAGATGTCGAGGTCTGAAGGGGATATGCATTTTTCTTTGACCAACGTGCCCTTCATCCAGTCCATGAGCCCTTTCCAGAACCGGGAATCCATGATCACCACCGGGAAGGATCGGATCCTCTTTGTCTGGATCAGGGTGAGGGCTTCAAAAAGCTCATCAAGGGTTCCGAACCCCCCGGGCAGGATGATATAGGCGACCGCATACTTCACGAACATCACTTTTCTTATGAAGAAATACTTGAAATCAAGCTGGACGTTTGCGTACTCGTTCGCCTTCTGCTCTTTCGGAAGATGAATGTGGAGCCCCACCGATTTTCCTCCCGCCTCGGCCGCACCCTTGTTGGCCGCCTCCATGATGCCGGGGCCCCCTCCTGAAATAACATTGAAGCCGCCCTTCACCAGGAGCCGCGCGACTTTCTCCGCCCTTTTGTAGTTGGCGCTCCTCGGCCGCGCCCGGGCTGACCCAAATATCGTTACAGCAGGATAGACTTCCGGGAGGATATCGAAACCATCTACGAACTCCGCCATGATGTTGAACACCCGCCAGGTGTCATGCTTTGTGATATCGTCAACAATATACTGCTTCTCACGCATCACGATTCCTCCACTCTGCCCTCAGAGGCTCAAAAGAAACCCGTTGATTTTTGACACGCCTTCGTTTAGCTTGCCCAAACGACGACGAATCATGATAGGTTTGAATCAACGGGGAGTCAAGGAATAGAGAGAGACATGCTGAAGCTGATCACGACAGACACCTTCCACGCTGCCCTGGCCTCTGGGGAAAAACCATGGCAGAAAAACTATCTCGCCATGTATTCAACCCAGTGGGCCGGGTACGTGACTGACCCGGCCCTCATGCTGGTTCCGGCTGATGACCATCTCGTTCACCGGGGTGACGGCGTTTTTGACGTCATGCGCTGCCTCCGCGGGAAGATCTACCAGATGGAGGCTCACCTCAGCCGCCTGGAAAGGTCCGGAAAAGCCATTTCCCTCCGGCTGCCCGCCGAGTACGGGGATGTCCGGGAAATCATCAAGGAGCTGGTCCGAAGGGGAGGCGAAAGGGATTGCCTCATCCACGTTGTCCTCTCCAGAGGCCCGGGCAGTTTCACGAGCAATCCTTTCGACTGCCCTGCCGGCCAGATGTATATCAACGTCATCCGTCACCCCAGGTATCCTGAAAAGTACTACTCCGGAGGCGTCTCGATAATCACGAGCCGGGTTCCGATCAAGCGACCCCTGTTCGCGACCACCAAGTCTTGCAACTATCTTCAGAACGTCCTGATGAAAATGGAAGCCCTCGAGTCAGGCCACCCCTATGCCGTAGGGCTTGATGAGGAGGGGAACCTCGCTGAAGGGTCGGGTGAAAACATCGGCATGGTGACGGAAGAAGGCATTCTCAAGTTCCCGGGTTTCGAAAATACCCTTGCCGGCATCACGGTTCAGAGAGTCTTCGAGCTCGCCGTGACATTGGTCAATGAAAAGGTTCTGAAGGACGTGCGCCTCAGCAAGATCCCCCTGAAAGAGGCTCATGGCGCTTCAGAGGTTTTTCTCACCGGGACCTCTATACAGGTCCTCCCGGTCGTGACGTACGATGGTTTAACCATAGGCACGGGAAAACCCGGGCTTGTGTCCAAGAAGCTCCTCGCCCTCATGGAAAAGGATGTCCGAGAAAACGGAGATCTCCTGACGAGCATCGATTCGGACTCCTAGGAGGGGCTTTTCAGCATCCTGCCGGGTTCGTCCCATAATCGCCCTTCCCGCCTGCCCTGCGCCCCCGTGCGGTGACTTGACCTCTTGGGCCATAGCGTGGTAAGGGTTGAATGAAACCCTCTCTCGAAAGAGTGGATCTTTAACCTTGGATGAGGAGCAGGCAACGAATCCCATGGAAAAGAAAGACAAGACAAAATCCACAGAAAGCCTCGATGATTTTCTGAGCCACGTGAGCGAGTTTGCCAGCAGGGATGAGGAAAAAGCATTCATCGAAAGCATCGGTCACGAGGCGAGAGAGGAGGACATCCCTGTTAAGGTGGGGGAGAGGGTCAGGCAAGTCCGGGAACGACGAGGGCTGAGCCTCAAGGACATTTCCCAGAGGACCGACATCGATGAAGCCGCGCTCCAGCAGATCGAAGAGGGCCAAATCGCCCCACCCCTCGGGACGGTGATAAAGCTCGCAAAAGCCCTGGAGATGAAGATGGGGTATCTGATTTCCGGGGAAGAGCAAGAAGCCTATACCATCGTCCGGCACCATGATCGGAGGCTTGTGTCCCGGTTTGATTCCAAGAAGGGGAAACACTATGGGTACGAGTATGAATCCCTGGCGCCTCACAAGAAGGACAGGCACATGGAGCCCTTCCTCGTCACCCTCGAGCCCGCCAACACGGAAGGAGAGAGATCAACCCACGACGGCCAGGAATTCATCTTTGTCCTGAGCGGCAAGATGGAGGTAAGGCTGGGGGAGGAGATCCATGTCCTGGAGCCTGGGGATGCGATTTACTATGATTCCTCTGTCCCTCATCTCGTCAAATGCAGCGGGGCGGGGACGACCAAGATTCTGGCCGTCCTTTACACTGATAAATGAGATGCCCCAACCCGCAAAACCCCAGGAAACCCGGAAGAGGGGAGAAAAGATGATTGCCTACGATTTGCAGTGCTCCCGCGGCCATCTGTTTGAAGGATGGTTCCAGAACAGCGGCGCCTTTGAAGAGCAGAACGCCGCGAAACGGGTGATTTGCCCTTTCTGCAACGACACCCGGATCCGAAAAGTTCTTTCTCCCGTGACGATGAAATCCTCCGCCCGGGAAGAGTCTGAGAAAACGGCGGCAGCGATCGATTATCGCCGATTGGCCAAGGAGATTGTGGACTACGTCAACAACAACTTCGAGGACGTGGGACACCGGTTCAGCAGCGAAGCCCTCAAGATGCATTACGGCGTCTCGGAAAAAAGAAACATCAGGGGATCCGCCACCTCAGAGGAGGAGAGACTACTCAAGGAAGAAAAAATAGAATTTTTCAAGATTCCCGTCCCTCGAAAAGATGACGACAATAAGCATTAACCCCTGTTTTCCACCCCTTAAGGCCAAAGTCTGATTGACTTCTCAGTCAAAAAGGAGTAAGAATTAGGGGTTGGATGCTGTAGTTGAGATACAGACTCCCCGTTGGAACGGCGACAGATGCGAGAAAAAGGGAAGATTATTGCGGTCGTCTTCATCAGCCTCCTCGTGGTCTGCTTCTTTTTCACCATCTACATCACCGTGGATGAGGTCATTCCGGGAAACGCTGTCGTTGTCACCACCAAGGAAGATAAACTCTACCATTCGATTCATTTTGACCACATTTGCGTGGCCAACAAGACCGCCCAGAGCATGACCCTCGCCGAGGCAGAAACTCAAGGATACAAACCCCACAAGCATGATGAAGACCTCGGTTACTTCAGGGGAAACCGCCGGTTCCTGTTTCACCATCTCCTTTCCAAAATGGGGCTTTCCGTAAACAGCCGATGGGACAGGAACGGAAACTGGCTATGGTAAGGCCTTCTTCTCCGCCAACCCCTCGTCCAAGCTCCCGGGTCGCAATCCCCATAGGAAAAAGATATGCCCTTCCTTCAGATCACCACCAAGAACGGCCGGATTTACACCTCTCGTCTCGCCAGGAATGAGACCACCATCGGACGAAGCACCGAGAACGATATCGTTCTCCACGACCACACGGTTTCCCGCTGCCATGCCAGGATCACCAAAACCAAAAAGGGTTATGTCCTTACCGACCTTGGCAGTTTCAACGGCACACGGTTGAACGAAAAGCCTGTTCAGTCAGCCCTCTTGACCAATCAGGATCGGATCACGATCGGCCTCGCGCAGCTGCTGTTCCTGAGCTCCGAGAAAGCGCCCTCCCTCAAGCCCGACACCGTGATCTTGAGCAACGAGACGGACTTTGAGTGCGGACGGGAGCGGATCGTCAAGAGCAGCCCCGAGGCCCGGCGATGCGATTCCCAGGCGTTGCTCGTTTCCGCTGAATCGAAGAACCTCTCCGCCGGAGCAGGGCGAAAACCCGACGAGGCCATCTCCTCCCTCAAGCGGAGCAACAAGGTCCTCTACGTTCTGTATGAGATCAGCAGGCAACTCCATTCCATTCACGACTTCAACGAACTTCTCGCCAGGATCATGGACCTGGTTTTCGTCGTCGTTGATGCTGATTATGGGTTTGTGATCCTTACCGGGGATGAAGGGATGGAGGACCTCGTTCCTGTGGTCGTCAAATCCAGAGACGGCCTTACGCAGGACTCCCTGGGCCTCAAGGCTAGCCGCACCATCATCAACAGGGTCATCCATGACAAAGTCGCTCTTCTCACATCCAACGCCATGGACGACTCCCGGCTGGGGTTCGCAAAAAGCTTGTTTGCGCAGCAGATCCGCTCCGCCATGTGCGTTCCCCTCTGGAAGAAGGACAGGATCATAGGCGTTATTCAGCTGGAGAGCGTGAGATGGGAGAACCAGTTCACCCAGGATGACCTGGAACTTCTCAAGGCCATCGGAAGCCAGATGGCCATGGTCATTGAGCAGGCGAGCCTGAACGAGCAGATTCGGGAAGAGGAACGAATCAGGAACCGCCTGGAGAGGTTCCACTCCCCCCAAATCATAGACCTGATTTTGAAGGCCGGCCCGGAGGCCAAAGATACCTTCATGGAGCCCAAAGAGCTCACGGCGACGATTCTCTTTGCTGACATCAACGGTTTTACGCGCCTCTCCGAGCAACTGCCGCCCCGGGAGGTGAATATCCTGCTGAATCAGTACTTCAGCCAGATGACGGAGATTCTGTTCCAACATGACGGAACCCTCGATAAGTTCATCGGGGACGGCCTGATGGCCGTTTTCGGGGCCCCGGTGGGTAAAGAAGATGATGCGCAAAGGGCCATCCGTGCGGCCAAGGCCATGATCAACGAAATGACGGAAGTCTTCAGGGATGGGGAGGAGCGAAGAAGGTTCACCATCCGCATCGGCATCAACACGGGTCGTGTCGTGGCCGGGAACATCGGTTCACCGAAGCGCCTGGAGTATACGGTCATCGGCGACGCGGTCAACATCGCTTCCAGGCTGGAATCGATCGCGCAGCCGAATCAAATTCTCATCGGCCAGGAAACCTACCGCCTTGTGAAGGATGCTTTCGAGATTCGTGTTGTGGGACCGAAGAGGGTGAAAGGGAGGAAGGCGGAGATCATGGTTTACGAGGTGCTGTAGACAAGGGTTTTGGGACAGGCTGCCCAAGGGCATGGCGCACAGGGCGGTGCCCGGAAGGTTTTGTCTGCCTGCTGCGAAAGCGGAATATCCGGGAGTTGTCAGAAGTACTCGATCCGGCCGTCGGCGAAGAGCCTTAGAATCACGTCCGGCCTTCCGTTCTTGTAAATAGGGAAGGGAGCAGCGATCACGATCTTGACGCACTTGCCCGCTGGATCGGTCGGATCGTTATAAAAATGGTAGTTGAGGAAATTCTTCAGGGGAAGGGGGATCTTCAGGTCATTCCTGATCCTGATGACATCCGCATCGTTCGGATCATCGGTGCTGTAGATGTCGATCGTCTCTCCCTCGTCCGGCACAAACTTGTTGTGCTCCAAGTAGTACATGATCTGCGCGTCTGCGAGTTGCTTTGCCAGGGCGGTCGCCTGCGCGCCGTAAGCCTTCTGTCGATACGTGCCGTACATCGGAATGGCTGTGACGGCGAGGATTCCCAGGATCGCTATCACCACCATCAGTTCGACAAGAGTGAACCCCTTCTGCCTCACCCTTCAGCCTCCCGCCTTTGAGGAAGATTCGTACTTGATGCCCTTCGGCGTCATGATGACGTTCATTTCACCCGCTTTGGGGCTGGCCAAGGAGAGACGATAGCCGACCTGGGGGTCCCTCGCGTAGACGAGCTGGTTCAAATGGGGCGTGTCCTGTTTCGACAGGGCGAGGTATTTTGGAATCAGGTCCGTGAGTTTTGAGGGGTACTGATTCCCCTCGTAGTGCGCGAATCGCTTGAGCGCGCCGTCGACCATGAACAGGAGGACTCTCGGCTGATTGACGACTTCCGACGTCCCGGTGGGCGGCTTCTCACCCCCGAACAGGATGACGCCCCACATGAGCACAATCAGAGCCGAAGAAACCACAACAAAGTATCGAAAGGGCGTCCATTTTTTCTTCCCTTCCTTTTTTTCCTTCTGCTGGGCGTACTTCTCCCGCTTGTCTTTTATGCTCGTGCCGACATCGGACACGGAATCTCGCACGGCACATTGAAAGCAATAGATTCCCCCGGCCTTACTCTCTTCAGAGCACTCCTCACAGAGGGGAATCCCGCAGCCCTCACAAAAGTGCTTTGCCTGACGATCCGGGTGATTCTTGCACTGCATCCCAGGGCCCCTGAAAGCCAGATGGATTTCTCAAAGAAGACTTCGTCTTCGTGTATATATGCAAAACCGGCAGCACAGTCAAGAAAAAACAAATTATCTGAGTGAGATAACTACTCCTCGGGTTTGAGGTCATTGCGGCAGTGCGGGCACACCACCCATTCCGGTTGCACGATCCGGCCGCATTCACCGCACGTCGGAACGAGGGGTTTTTTGCAGTACGGGCAGTCCTTGAAATCCAAGCTCACCGATTTGCTGCAGTGGGGACAGATGGTCGTCAGTTCTTCCTTCTGCTGCACGGCCTTCAGGACTTCATCGATCGTGGTTATCCCCATCTCAATCTTCTTGAGGCCGCTATTGCCCAATGTCGTCATACCGGTGACCATCGCCGCCTCTCTCATCTGGTCAGCCGAGGCGCCCGACAGAATCAACTCCCGCACCTTGCGGCTCAGAACCATGACTTCTTCAATCACGGTCCGGCCTCTGAAGCCCAGATTGTTGCACTTGGCGCAGCCTGCGCCACGGTAGAACTTGAAAGGCAGGTTCTGTTTGTCCAGCCCGATCCTGCTGAGAAGGTCGGGGTGAGGGACGTATTCCTCCTTGCACTCGGGGCAGATGACCCTGACGAGGCGCTGCGCGACCACGCCGATGACCGACGAGGCGATCATGAACGGGGCCATTCCGATATCCACGAGACGGGTGACCGCAGAAGGGGCGTCGTTCGTATGGAGCGTCGAGAGAACCAGGTGGCCGGTGAGTGAGGCCTGCAGAGCGATCTCTGCTGTGTCCACATCCCTGATTTCCCCGATCATGATCACATTCGGGTCCTGCCGCAGGATGGAGCGAAGCACGAAGGGGAATGTCAGGCCGACCTTCTCGTTGATCTGGACTTGGTTGATGCCGCCCAGTTCAAACTCGACCGGGTCCTCCACGGTGATGATGTTGACTTCGTCCGATTTGACCGCCTGGAGGCAGGCGTACAGTGTTGATGTTTTGCCGCTCCCGGTCGGTCCCGTGATGAGGAGCATGCCCTGGGGTTGCGCGATGAGGTTCTGGAGCGTCGTTAGGCTCCGTTCACCGAAGCCGAGCTCCTTGAGGGAGAGATAGGTCTCCTGCTTGTTCAGGATCCGGATGACCGCCTTCTCGCCGAAGTAAGTGGGAAGGGTAGAAACCCTGAGATCCACCGCCACATTCTTCGCCCTCACCCTGATCCTTCCGTCCTGGGGGAGCCGTTTTTCCGCGATATCCATCCCGCCCAACACCTTGATGCGGGATATGATGATGGGTTGCGTCCATTTCGGTAACTTGATGGAGTCCTGCAGCACCCCGTCTATCCTGTTTCGCACCCTGACATTATTCTCCTGGGCCTCTATGTGAACATCGCTCGCTCCCTTTTTGATGGCGTTCTTGATGATCAGGTCAACCATCTTCACGAAGGGTGAGTCCTTCGTATTCTCGATCGGCTCTTCCTCTTCCTTCACATCCTTTTCCGGCAGAAACTCCATGATATCTTCACTTGAAAACTCGCTTGCCACATCCGTGATGGTTTTCTCAGGGTGATAATGCTTGTGAAGAATCTCTGCAATCTGAGTGGAGGTAGAAATGGCCGGCTGGATACCATAGCCTGTGATGAACTGAAGATCTTTCATCATGTTCAGATCCAGGGGGTCCGCCATGGCGACATCAAGAATGCTGTTTTTCAGGGCGACAGGGATGCAAAGAAACTTGCGACATACTTCTTCAGGTATGGTTTCGATGATTTTGCCTTGGATCTCAATTTGATTGAGGTCGATATAGGGGATTTTCAGTTGCATCGCGAGGGCAAAGGCCATCTCTTCTTCTGAAATCACGTTCATCTCGATCAGCTGCTGCCCCAGGCGCTTGCCGGAGTTCTTCTGCTTGTTGAGGGCCTCCGTCAACTTCTCAGGGGAGAGAAGCCCTGTCTCCAACAGCAATTCCCCAAGCTTTCGCCGGGTAACGCCTTCCTTTTTCGGGAGAACCTTGTTGATCGAGTTCAGCCTAGCTTTTCCATTATCCAATTGAGCCATGCGACACCGGCACGTCCTTTGCCCGAGGTTACTCCTTGACGATCCCAGCCTCTTCCCGCAAAACCTTCGGTTCTCTCCCCCGGATGGGCGGAAAAAGCGGATGTTTTAAGTACTTACTCGTGAGGCCTTCGAAATAGGTATGCCTCGAAAACCCACGGATGGCTATAAGCTTTGTATCATATTACGAATTCCTGCTTTTTTCAAGGCCAATTGAGCCAGGCTTTACCCGTGTCATCAGGGGATTCTTTTTGACATTCCCCTGCATTTTTTATATATTTATTGACGAAAACTTAATTCTAATTTTGAAAATTTCTGTATATTGGCTTCGACTGCATTGTATTTTGACAAACGCCCTCTATGACGGCACCCCTCTCGTTCCGAGAGGCCTTCAGAGGACCTGATCGCTTTTGCCGATCGAGAGAATGAAAAAAGCCTCGTTCAAACTCAATAGGATTGACGTCCTCACTGCCCTGCTCATCGCGGTCGCCTTTGTCTTCCTCTCCTTCCAGTCTTTTTCGCCCTTCGAATCCCTCGGTCGATTGATCTACAGCGTTCAAATGCGCCTCGACCTGCCGCAGACTCCTGGGGCGAACATCATCGCCATCGTGAATGTTGACGACAAGAGCTTGAAGCAGCTCGGCCCCTGGCCCTGGCCGCGAAAAGTCATCGCTGAAATGGTGACGATCCTGAAAAACAACGGAGCCAGGATGATTTGCTTTGACCTTCTGTTTTCGCAAAAGGAACAGAATCAGGGCCTTGTCGAGATCAGGGAACTCCAGAAGGCCATTGCGGAAAAGGGGGGGCCGTTTTCAAAAGACCCGTGGCTCACCGGCAGCCTGAGCGAAATCGAAAAAAAACTGGACAGTGACACCCTGCTCACCAGAACGGTAAAAGAAAGCGGGAACGTCTACCTGCCCCTTCTCGGGACTTACGGCAAATACGACACCGCCCTGGTGCTCCCGGAGGATTCCTTTCTCAAAAAGAGCTCCTTGAAAACAAAGAAGGCTTTTCCGGACCTTGAGCCGGTCAACCTGCTCATCACGCCCTTCCCTGAACTGGCCGAGGCAAGCCAGGGCCTGGGACACATCAACCTATCTCCGGACAGACAAGGGCAAGGGCAGGAGCATGTTCTCTTTTTTGACTACAGGGGCAATATCATCCCGTCCCTCCCCCTTCGCATCTCCCTTGATTATCTCCAGAAGCGTGCGGACGATGCGCTCATCCCTGGAAAAGGCCTCCGCCTGTCCGACACGCTCATACCCACTTCGAACGGCGAAATCCTTGTCCGATTCAAGGGAGCCTCACGCTCCTTTCCTTACTACTCCTTTGTGGACATCCTTAACGTCAAGAAGGTGCCCGCGGTCTTTGAGGGAAAGATCGTTCTCATCGGGTATACCGCGGAAGGGGCCCCGTCGGTGAGCACACCCGTTGACCCCAGTTTGCCTCAGGTTGAGCTTACAGCGAATGTGATCGACAACCTCATCCACGGAAGATACCTCAAGCGTCCCGGGTTCATGGTCTATGCCGAGGCGATCGCTCTCCTCCTGCTCTGCGTTATCACCGCTGTCGCGATGCCGCGCTTCAGTGCTATCAATCGAATGGGTTTAACCCTAGCTCTGATCTTCGTGGTCTTCCTGCTGAGCCTCGCCTGCTTCATGGCGTTTCATCTTTGGTTCAAGGTCGTCTACATCGGGCTCGCCCTGGTGACCTTGTTCCTGGAGTATTCAGCCCGGTATGTCATCGTGGTCCAGCGCCACCTCGCGAAAGCTTCCAAAGAAGGCATTGAAACGAATCGGATGCTGGGCCTGAGCCTCCAGAGCCAGGGTTTGCTCGACCTCGCTTTCGAGAAATTCAGGAAGATTCCTCTTGATGACGCGATGAAGGACGTGATCTACAACCTCGGCCTCGACTACGAACGGAAGAGAATGCTGAACAAGGCGGTGGCCGTCTACGAGTACATGGCGGTGGCGGACAAGGACTTCAGGGATTTGAGCGAACGGATCCCAAAATTGCGAAAACTCATCAGCCCCCTGACCCTTTCAGGCCAGGAGGCGAAGGAAGGAAAAATCATTTTTTCCTCAGACCTGGGGATAAAGCCCACGGTGGGAAGGTACGAGGTGCTGGGTGAATTGGGCCAGGGTGCGATGGGCATTGTTTACAAGGCAAGAGATCCAAAGATCAACCGGTTGGTCGCTATCAAGACCATACGCTTTTCCGATGAATTCGAGGAAACAAAGATCAAGGAAGTTAAAGAGCGATTCTTCCGGGAGGCGGAAATCGCGGGCAAGCTCTCTCATCCCTCCATCGTGTCCATCTTCGACGTGGGGGAAGACTACGATTTGACCTACATGGCGATGGAACTCCTGGATGGGGAGAGTCTGCAGAGATTCTGCCGCAAGGGATCCCTTCTTCCTCTGAGAAAGCTTCTCTTCGTCGTGGCCGAGACAGCCCTTGCCCTGGATTATGCCCACGCCCACGGCGTGATCCATCGCGATGTCAAGCCGGCCAATATCATGCTTCTCAAGGATGGCAAGGTCAAAGTGACGGATTTCGGGATCGCCAAGGCCGTCTCTTCATCCCAAACAAAAAGCGGCATCGTCCTCGGCACACCCAACTACATGTCCCCGGAGCAAATCAACGGTTATGACATTGACGGCCGGTCGGACATCTTTTCCCTGGGGGTCGTGTTTTTCGAATTGCTCACCGGCCAGCTCCCCTTCCACGGAAAAAACCTCACAAACCTCTTCTACCAGATCACGCAGGGCAGGCATCCCTCTCCTCGAGAGATCAACCCCAAGATCCCAAAGCCCGTGGAGCAGATTGTGGACAAGGCTCTCGCCAAGGACATGGCTCAGCGCTTTCAGACATCCGGCGACTTCGCCAAGTACCTCAAAGCCATGATCATGAAAATCGATCAGGTGAAGGCGCAGATGAAACAGGGGCAATTCCATTAGCAAAAGGGCGCGGCACCGGGCGCACGGTCCATGCCAGACCGGTCGATGAAAAGACCGGTCTTTTTGTCTTGCCCCGTGCGCTGGGTAGCGCGCCCTTTTTCCCCTGGCTTCGTGGAGAGGCATCCCAAGGGAGGATGCCCCTGGGGCGGTGCGTTACGCGATCCCCAGCTTGAATTTGAGGGAGTTGAGGGTATTCTTCATGAGCATGGTGATGGTCATGGGGCCAACCCCGCCTGGAACCGGCGTGA
>JAGUZM010000103.1 GCA_020060805.1 Deltaproteobacteria bacterium
ACTCTTGATATACCGTGCTCGCTTCAGGGGTCTCACGATTTGTTCGAGATATTTTAATGAAATAGCCTGGCTATCAGAAATCTCGGAGAGCCGGATGAAGCCGTTCTGGTAGTGCTTTGCCAATTCCGCCATGAGACGGGTACCGTATCGGCTTCGGGTTGAAAGCTTCACAACTAGCCTCTTTTGCTGAGTAAAATAAGCGACTTCCCAGCGAAGTCCTGAAGGGTGAGGCGCTCTTGCTCAACGCCAAACACGTTATCATTTCCTACTTAATCACTGTAAAATACGCTGCCTCAGCGGTTTGTCAATAGGCTTCACCTTGTTCCCCGTTGAAATATGGTGTATAAGGAGACAGTTTTTTAATCCTAGCTCTTTACTAGGAGAGAATGGTGATTAATCTTGTCCATAATTCTGACGGGAGGGAGTGCTATGTACTCAAAAACAGTGATGGATCACTTCAAGAGTCCCAGGAACGTGGGGGTGATCGAGGGCGCTGACGGCGTTGGGGAGGTGGGAAATCCCCTGTGCGGGGACATGATGACCATCTACCTCAAGATCAAAGGCGAGCGGATTGATGACATCAAATTCCAGACCTTTGGGTGCGGCGCTGCTATTGCCGTTTCGAGCATGCTGACGGAAATGGCCAAGGGAAAGACCATCGAAGAAGCCAAGAAAATATCGAACAAGGATGTCGCTGAAGCCCTGGAAGGGCTTCCCAAGAATAAGCTTCACTGTTCCAACCTCGGCGCTGATGCCCTTCATATCGCGATCAAGGATTATGAGACCAAGAAGGAAAGCAAAGACAAGCCCAAACAAGAAAAAGTTGAGCCGACCCCAGGCCACGGGGGGGATGCGTGCTACTGCCCCTACTGCGACGTCGAGCTTCCTACAGGGGAAACGTATTGCAAGGCTTGTCAGCTGAGCACGATCGAGGACCATCGTTGATGCGATAGAGAGGGAAGGTGATGCACATGAACATTATCAATCTGGACCATATGTCCGCGAATCCCCTCTTGACAGAAGTTCAGGAGGCGATGATAGAGGCTATCCGTAAGAACTACGGGAACCCCTCCAGCCAGCATAAGCTCGGGGACCAGGCACTCGCAGCCCTCGACAAGGCCCGTGACTCCGTCACTCGCCTCATCCACGCCACAAACCCGAAGGAGGTGGTGTTTACGTCGAGCGGCACCGAGTCCGTGAACCACGCGATCAAGGGCGTCGCCCTGGCCAAAGCGGACAAGGGGAAGCACATCGTCACTTCCAACATCGAACACAACGCCGTGCTGAGAACCCTCAGGCGCCTCAAAATGATGGACTTTCATGTGACATCCGTGCCCGTTGATTCCCTCGGCCGCGTAAGCCCCGGGGAAGTCGAGAAGGCCATCCAGGATGACACGATCCTCGTCTCCATCATGCATAGCAACAATGAGATCGGAACGATTCAACCGATCGAAGAGATTGCCAAAATCACCCGGAAGAAGAAAGTGATTTTTCATACCGACGCGGTGGACTCCGTGGGCGTCGTCCCCATGGACGTGGAAAAGCTCGGGGTCGATTTGCTGAGTTTTGCATCCAACACGTTCTACGGCCCCACGGGCGTGGGGGGCCTCTGGATTCGCCGAGGCACGATGATTTGGCCCTTGCTAGACGGAGGGGTGCAGGAGAACAACAAGAGGGCTGGCACGGAAAACCTCCTGGGGATCATCGGCATGGGTGTGGCAGCTGACCTGGCGCAGCGGAATATGGGTTCCCGGATCGCCCACGCGAAGAAACTCAAGGCGATGCTCCTTCGTGAACTGCCCAATTACATCACAGAGTATGTCATCAACGGGGACCCAGAAAACGGCTTGCCCCATCTTCTCTCCGTTTCGATCAAGTACATCGAAGGGGAGAGCATCGTGCTCATGCTGGATGAGGAGAACATCGCCGTTTCGACGAGGTCGGCCTGCGCTGCGGGCGCACTCCAGGCATCCCATGTGCTTCTGTCCATCGGCCGTGACTTTGCGGATGCCCAGGGCACCCTGGTCGTCACTTTCGGCGTGGATAATACGGAGGAGGACGTGCTCAAGTTCCTGTCCGCGCTGAAGGCGTCCGTACGAACACTCCGGGAGATCTCTCCGCTCTTTCCCAAGTCAGCGGCAGCGGCAGGCTGAGGTCCTGGAGCAAAAGGGGCTCTGCGAAGGCGCACCTTTCTTGCCCCGGCAGGAAATCATGGTCTGAGGGATAGCGTCGCTCCTTCTCGGGGGCGCTCAGGCTTGAGGCTTCTGGCGGGAGAGTTCCCCCAGTTTCTTCTGGAGGCTGCTCTGAGACATCGCGCCGCGGGATATGTACACCGGGTCCCCCTTCACGAAAAAAATGACCGTGGGAACGCTGCGGATTTCGTACCTCTCGGCGTTCTTGGGATTTTCATCCACGTCCAGTTTATAGACAGTGACCTTGCCCTCATTGGCCTGGGCAAACGCTTCGAGGCCCGGGGCCATTTGATGACAAGGCCCACACCAGGGCGCCCAGAAATCCACGACCACGATGCCGTCGGCTTTGAGGACCTGTTGGTCGAATTGGGAATCCGTCAGGATCACGGGTGTGTTGGGGGCCATTCTTCCTTCCCTGCTGATCTGTCGATTGAGCGAAAGGAATTATAACGGGCCGGGCCGGGTTGATCAAGAACATTCCGTCAAGGGGAGAGAAATGAAAGAGATTCGTGTTTATTCGATCAAAACTGTGGCCGCCCTTGGTCTTTGTCTTTTCCTCGCCTGAGCGACGGTCCCCATGGCATTCGCCGCACAGCCTGGGGCAGGGGTTGAAAACCGAGTTGATCCCGCCGAGTCTGCGTCACCGGGCACCGGCGCAGGGGATCACGAAACCCTCAAGATGCTTTCCGAGTACCTGGCCCGGGCGGCGCTCAACAACCCTGAGCTGGAATCCGCCTTTTATCGATGGAAGGCGGCCCTGGAGAAAATTCCCCAGGTGAAGTCCCTTCCAGATCCGCGGTTCACTTTCGCTTACTATATCCAGACAGTGGAGACCAGGGTCGGCCCCCAGGAGGCGAGGCTCGCCCTTTTTCAAACCTTTCCCTGGTTCGGGGTCCTCGACCTCAAGGAGAACATAGCCGCCGGCGGTACCGGTCATGCTGATCAGCGTCACCGACGAGGAGCTCTTCAAACAATTTCCCGAGAACAACCCGCAGCTCAAAAGGTACGACCATCTGGAAGCAAGGGAGAGGGCGGGAATTGAGTTGGCCAAAAAGGAGTACTATCCGGACCTCACCTTCGGCATTGAGGACATCGTCACCGGCCCGGCCGTCATACCCAACACCGCGAACAGCGGCAAAGACGTCATCATCGCTTCTGTGACCATCAACATCCCCTTCTGGTGGGAGAGGCGC
>JAGUZM010000568.1 GCA_020060805.1 Deltaproteobacteria bacterium
CAAAATCCAAGAACAAAGTGACCGTCAGCGTCACCGGCAGGGCGAACAGAGACCATGCCGCGCTCGAAAAGGAACTGGATGACCTGGCAGCCAAGATGAAAGAGAAGCTGCCTTAGAACAGAGGTATATTTCTTATGCTCAACTCCGTGATTCTCAGCTACATCACCTTTGGCTACTTTCTTTCCTTTCTCCTGTACTTCTTGATGATGGTCATGGCAAAGGAAAGTCTCGGCCGCCTGGCAAGCCTGGTCACTCTGGTGTGCTTCGGGGGACACACCTTTGCGATCATTCTCAGGTGGGTGGAGTCCTATCAGCTGGGAATCGGGCACGCGCCTCTTTCGAATCTCTACGAATCCCTCATCTTTTTTGCGTGGGCCATCGTGGCGATGTTCCTGATCCTGGAACGGCGTTCAAAGCACAGGACGATCGGAGCCTTCGTCACCCCCCTCGCTTTCCTGGCCATGGCTTATGCTTCCCTCTCACCCAACATCAATGACCGCATCCAGCCTCTTCTCCCTGCCCTCAAGAGCAACTGGCTGATCGCACATGTGGTCACCTGCTTTGTGGGATATGCGGCCTTCGGTGTCGCCTTCGGCCTCAGCCTGATGTACCTTTTGAAGAAGATGGAACCCCAGGGCGGAAAAAGCCGTTTCCTGAGCCGCATCCCCGATGTATCCGCCCTGGACGAAATGACTTACCAGATGGTCGTCACAGGTTTTCTGATGCTCACGATCGGGATTATCACGGGTGCCGTGTGGGCCAACTCAGCCTGGGGCAGGTACTGGGGCTGGGACCCCAAAGAAACCTGGTCCCTCATCACCTGGATCGTCTACGCCGCTCTTCTACACTCCCGCATGATGCGGGGCTGGCGGGGGAAGCGGCTCGCTTTCTTCTCCATCCTCGGCTTCTTCTGTGTCCTGTTTACCTATTTCGGCGTGAACTATCTCCCCGGCCTTCACAGCTATGGCGCAGCGTAACCCCCCCTGCCATGTTTGAATACCGGCGGACAAACCGTTTCTTTGCCCAGGTCCCTGACGGTATAGAAGACCTGGCCCTTCAGGAGCTCGCGGAAATGGGGGCCGTGGATCTCCGGCCTGTCTACAGGGGCATCTCTTTCCATGCGGACCTGGCGACCCTGTATCGCGTGAACTACATGTCGAGGCATGTGACGAGGGTCCTTGCCCCTATCGTGCGGTTTCAGTGCCACAGCACGGATTATCTCTACAAGAAAGCGAAAGGCATTGAATGGCGGGCCTTCTTCACCCCTGATCAGACCTTTGCCGTCTTTGCCACGGTCTCTCACAGTGTCATCCGGCATTCCCGGTATGCCGCGCTCTGTCTGAAAGACGCGGTCGCGGATTATTTCAGAGAAGAGGATCAGCGCCGGCCGAGCATCCAGAGGATCGAGCCGGATGTGTGGATCAATCTCCACATCGAAAACGACAAAGCGGTCATCAGTTTCGACACCTCGGGCGGCTCCCTCCACCGCAGGGGATACAGGGATGAGGGCGTGGAAGCCCCGATGCAGGAGATGGTGGCTGCGGCGATCGTCAGGCACTCAGGCTGGGACGGCTCGCAGCCCCTGTGGGATCCCATGTGCGGCTCCGGCACTCTTCTATTGGAGGCGCTCATGGCCTGCGGCCGAATCCCTCCAGGGTTGCTCCGGAAGCGCTTCGGTTTTGAGTTTCTGCCCGACTTTGATGAAGCTTTGTGGCATGAGGTAAAAAAAAATGCCCTCGACGCGGTCCGTGAAGTCCCTCGAAACCTGATCCTGGGGAGCGATGTATCCCCGGAGGCGGTGGCCGCTGCGCGGAAAAACGCGAGCAGGCTGCCCCAGGGAGACAGGATCAACTTTCGGGTGATGGACTTTCGAGATGTCGAGGATTGGACCGACAAGGTCATCATCACCAATCCTCCCTACGGCATCCGGCTCGGGAAAGAGCAGGACCTTGAAAGCTTTTACAAAGACCTGGGGGATTTTCTGAAAAAGAAGTGCAAGGGTTCCCGGGCCTACATCTATTTCGGGAACCGGAAGCTTATTCCTTATATCGGGCTCAAACCTTCCTGGAAAAAGCCGCTCAAAAGCGGAGGCCTTGACGGAAGGCTCGCCAAGTTTGAAATGTATTGACAAAAACCACGTTGATGAACATACATACGAGACCGAAACATCCGACGTGATCACCGCGGCGGCGTACCAGAGAACACAGAGGGGGACTTCTTTTTTCGTCTATCGGGAGATCCGCCGTCGCTGAGGCTATGGCGAGACAAGTACCGATAGACGAAAATAGCCTCTCGAATCAAAGAGACAGGCATTTTCCATAGAACAATCCCGGAAGATCTCCGCCGGTTAGATGGTTTGTTAATGATGGTTCCCCGCACGTGGCTTTTAGGGCAGAATATTTTTGTTTGTCGGTATCTCCCGACAAACAAAAACATCCCTCTGTGTCCTCTGTGCCTCTGCGGTGAAAACCCTATTTTGATGAGGCATGAATAACCACAAAAGATATGGCTAGAATACGCAACTTCAGCATCATCGCTCATATCGATCACGGCAAATCCACCCTGGCGGACCGGCTGATCCAGCGGGCGGGTCTTGTGGAGGCACGCCTCTTCAGGGACCAGATCCTCGACTCCATGGACCTGGAAAGGGAGAGGGGCATCACCATCAAGAGCCACACCATCACCCTCCCCTTCGTGGATGAAAAGGGAGAAGAATTTGCCCTCAACCTGATCGACACACCGGGCCATGTTGATTTCTCCTACGAGGTATCCCGCGCCCTTGCATCGTGCGACGGCGTCCTGCTCCTCGTGGACGCATCCCAAGGCGTGCAGGCCCAGACCCTCTCCAACCTCTACATGGCCATGGAGCATGAGCTGACGATCATTCCCGTGATCAACAAGATCGACCTGCCCTCAGCGGACGTCGAGCAGGTGAAAGAGCAGATGGACAGGGAACTGGGCCTTGATCCCGACCTCGCCATCCTTTGCTCCGCCAAGGAAGGCACGGGCATCGAGGAGGTCCTGGAAGCGATCGTGGAGCGAATCCCTGAGCCCAAGGGCAGCGCCGAGAACCCCCTTGCCGCCTTGATCTTCGATGCCCACTATGATTCTTTCCGGGGAGTCATCGTGAGCTGCCGGCTTTTTGAAGGCACCCTCCGGCCCGGTGACATCATCCGGTTCATGTCCAACAAGGCTGCCTACAAAGTTGAGGAAGTGGGGGTCTTTCGCCTGAACCGGGAGCCGAGGAATATCCTCTCAGCCGGCGAGGTGGGATACGTCATCTCCGGCGTCAAAACCGTGAGCGACACCCGTATCGGCGATACCATCACCCTGGATGCCAGGCCGGCGCCAGCCCCTCTGCCGGGTTTCAAGGACGTCAAACCGGTCGTCTTTTCTTCCCTCTACCCCATCTCCTCGGAAGATTATCAGACCCTGGTCGAGTCTCTCGACAAGTACAAGCTCAACGATGCGGCCCTCGTGTACCAGAAGGACTCTTCCGCTGCCCTGGGCCAGGGGTTTCGCTGCGGGTTCCTCGGCCTCCTCCATCTCGAAATCGTGCAGGAGAGGCTCGAAAGAGAATACGGCCAGTCTTTTATCATGACCGTGCCGAGCGTTCAGTACCAGTTCACGCTCAAGGATGAAAAGGTCATCACCGTGGACAACCCTCAGTATTATCCTGATCCTGAAACGATCATCGCCTGCGCCGAACCTTACATCAGGGCGGCCATCATCGCGCCCGACCGGTACATGGGGGTCATCATGAAGCTCTGCATGGAGCGGCGGGGGATCAATTCCCGTTTCAACTATCCCGCGCCCGGCAGGGTCGAGATTCTTTTCGACATGCCCCTGGCGGAAGTGATCGTCGATTTCTACGACAAGCTGAAGACGGTCACCCAGGGGTACGGCTCCTTTGACTACGAACTCATCGGCTACAGGGAAAGCCAACTGGTGAAGCTCGACATCCTCGTGAACGGCGAGAAAGTGGATGCCCTCTCCCTTATCGTCCACAGCGACCGTGCGCGGGAGTGGGCTGTCCAGGTCTGCGACCGCCTCAAGGAGGAAATCCCCAGGCACCAGTTCAAGATCGCCATCCAGGGCGCGATCGGCGGAAAGATCATTTCCCGCTCCACCGTCAATCCCTTCCGCAAGGATGTGACCGCCAAGTGCTACGGCGGTGACATCACCCGGAAACGAAAACTCCTGGAGAAGCAGAAGAAGGGCAAGAGAAAAATGAAGATGGTGGGGTCGGTCATGATCCCCCAGGGCGCCTTCGTGGCTGTATTGAAGTCGAAGACGGAATGAGAAGATGAACCCAGGCCTTTACATTCACGTGCCTTTCTGCAAGACCAAGTGCCCCTACTGTGACTTTTATTCCGTCACCTCTCCATCTCTCGTTACCGAGTGGCTCGAAGCGCTGAAAAAAGAAGTTTCCCTCTACGAGGACAGATTCACCTCCTTTGACACGGTTTACCTCGGCGGGGGCACGCCTACCCTCCTCCCGGAGCAAGCTCTGGAAGAGCTCATCCGCTGCCTCCATGATCGCTTCTCCATCGCCGCTGATGCGGAGTTCACGATCGAAGCCAACCCGGACGACATCGCGCCGGGAAAGCTTGCCCTTCTCCGGGATCTTGGCGTCAACCGCATCAGCCTGGGCGTCCAGTCCTTTGATGATGAAGCGCTTCGGTTCCTGAAGAGAAGACACTCCGCCTTGCAGGCGAAGAAGGCCCTGGAATGGATCAAAGAATCCGAGTTTCCGAAGGTGGGGCTGGACCTGATGTACGGCCTGCCGGGCCAGGCAGAATCTGTGTGGCGCAGGAGCCTGGAGGAGGCGGTCCGCTTCAACCCCGAACACATCTCCTGTTACCAGTTGACGATCGAAGAGCACACGCCCTTGGGAAAGATGTTGAAGGATGGGAAGATGGAGACCTTGAGTGAAGACGGCGATAGGTCCTTTTTCATCCTCACATCCGAATTTCTCGAAGAGAAGGGCTACCTCCATTACGAGATTTCCAACTTCGCGATGGGAAAAGAGAACGTCTGCCGTCACAACCTGAAGTACTGGCAGCACGCGCCCTACCTGGGGCTGGGTCCTTCAGCTCACTCTTACGAGCACGGCGTCCGGTGGTGGAATCACCGGTCTGTGGAGACCTATTGCCTGGCCCTCGGCCAGGGCAGACTCCCCGTTGCAGGGACCGAGACGCTTTCCGAAAACCAGCATCGCCTTGAACGCCTGATGCTCGGGTTCAGGACCAGGGAGGGCGTCTCCGTGGATGAGATTCACGATTGCCCCCAAGCCGACTCGGTGCTCCAACAGCTTATCGCCTCAGGGCTGGTTGTCCTCAAAGGAGACAGGATCAACCCCACCCTGGAGGGATACCTCGTGGCCGACAGCCTCCCCC
>JAGUZM010000350.1 GCA_020060805.1 Deltaproteobacteria bacterium
AACGATGCGCTGAGCACACCGGCGACCCGGCGAAGAAATACCCCGGGAACAAGGAGACCGCGGATCACAGCTCCTATTATCTCACCGCGATCGCGATCGTAGAGGGCCAGATCGGGCCGAAACAGTTCACGCCGGAAAAATACGATGACCCACGGGTGCGGGAGCTGATCGACAAAGTGGTACTGATCGGCGACCCGAGCCTGGACAGAGCGCGTCCTGCGGGGATATCGGAGATCGTCCTAAAGGGGGGACAGAGGCACCGCCTCAGAGTCGATTACCCGAGAGGGCATGCCCGGAACCCGATGACGGACCAGGAAGTCATCGGCAAATACAGGGACATGGCTCTGGAGCACATGGACGAGGGGAAAGCGAGTCGCCTTGTCGAGATGGTCTGGAACTTGGACAGAGTGAAAGACGTGAGAGAATTGATCAACGGCATGGTGTTCCAAGGAAGGTAGGCAAAGGGGATCGGTAAGTCCCTGTCCGGAGTTCATTTTATGGCTAGGCTTTACGAATATCAGGGGAAACAAATCCTCCACAACATGGGCATTCAGGTCCCTGAAGGAAAAAGTGTTGACAGCGCTGAGGAAGCGCGGAGGGTCGCTGAAGAAATTAAGAAACCGGTGGTGATCAAAGCCCAGGTTTGGGCAACGGGCCGATTCAAGGCAGGGGGAATCCAATTTGCCAACTCGCCTCAGGAAGCCGAGGAAGCGGCACGAAAGCTGATCGGAAGCCAAGTCAAGGGGCTGAGGGTCGAGAGGCTTCTCGTGGAAGAACAGCTCTCCGTGGGAAGGGAACTCTACGTGGGGGTGATGGTGAGCAACTCCTACAAGATCAAGGGACCGGTGATCGTGTTCAGCTCCGAGGGGGGAAGCTCGATCGAAGAGGTGGCGGGTAGAAACCCGGAACGGATCTCCCGGCTGATCGTGGATTATCTCAAGGGCATCGGCCCTGAAGAGGCGCACGCCCTGATCGCAGGGGTTTCCTTCAATGGCGCGGGTTTGGGCCAGGAGACGACTGAGGAGATTTCCAGGGTGATTTGCAACGTGTACAGGGCGTTCAAGGAATACGATGCGAGAAGCCTCGAAATCAACCCGCTGATCGTGACCAAAGACCAGAGGATCATCGCGGCGGACTGTCATGTCACGGTCGATGACAACTCGGTTTTCAGGCATCCTGAGCTTGGGATTGCCCTTCCCCGCGACATGGACAGGCCGGCGACAGAGCTGGAGAAAGTGGCGTGGAAGATCGAGGAGGGCGATTACCGAGGAACGGGTTATTTTTCCCAGATGCATCCCAAGATCGAAGGGGAAGGATGGCTCGGTTTCCACGGGATCGGCGGCGGCGGCGCGATGCTGGGCGCGAGTGCCTTCGTGAACAGAGGGTTCAAGATCGCCAATTATGCGGACACGAGCGGCGATCCGCCGGCAAGCAAGATCTACCGGGTGATCAAAGCCATTCTTTCGCAACCCGTGGACGGCTATGTGCTGATGGGAGCGTGCCTTGCCAATCAGGAGCAGTGGCATCATGCCCATGCCCTGGTGAAGGCTTTCCGTGAGGAGGCGAAGAGACGGCCGGGATTTCCCGTGATCATGCTGATCGGCGGGAACAAGGAGAAAGAAGCCCACGAGATCATCCGGGAAGGGTTCAAGAGCCTTCCTTTGCGATGGGAGCTTTATGGGAGAGAGTATATCTACGACACGGACTTCATCGCCAATCGCGTTGAGGCCCTGGTCAAGGAATACCAGCTGGAGAAAAAGAGGTGATGGTTCGGTGATGAACAACAGGCTCACATTCGACACGAGGAAAACGAAGATCACCATCGATTACGACCGATGCCTTCCTGCCAAGGAGAAGAATTCAAACCCCTCCTGCGGGTTCGCCTGTGTAAAGGCATGCCGACTGTACGGCAGGAACATTCTGAGGATTGAGGGCAACAAGCCTGTGCTCAGCGTGACGGATCCTGAAGAGATCAAAAGGCTGGACAATGAGTGCATCAGCTGCGAGTACACATGCCAGCGTTTCGGCCCAGGATGCATTTCGATCGAGATTCCCCTGGGATAAGGGATTTCTCCCGACCTCCGGTTATGACGGGGAGGGAAAGGAACCGGCCGGATGGAACAAGACGAAATGGTTCCGCAAGCACAGGGCGCTGGTCAAAGGTTATGGAACAAGGTAAGTGGGGATAGGGATGGCGATACTGATCGATGAAAATACGAGGATGCTCATCCAGGGTATCACAGGCCGCTTCGGGCAGGGCGTGGCGCGACGGATGATCGAAGTGGGAAGCAAGGTGGTCGTCGGGGTGACCCCCGGCAGAGGGGGGCAGTCTGTATGGGGCGTTCCGGTGTTCAACACGATCAAGGAGGCCTTGGGAGCGGTCGGGCCGGTTGACGCAGCGGTTGCCGTAGTGCCGGGGCCTGAGGCGAAGGGTGCGGTGATCGAGGCGTTCGACGCAGGGATTAAGACCGTTTTGATGCGCGTGGAAAGGGTCCCCCTCCACGACGCCCTGGAAATCATCGCCCACGCGAAAAAGAACGACATCCGGCTGATCGGGCCCGGTTCAGCAGGGGTGGTGAGCCCTGGAAAAGCCTCTTTCGGGGGTCTGGGCGGCTTCATCGGTTCTTCGGACCTGCCCAAGATCGCGTTTAGGCCGGGCCGGATCGGCGTCATTTCCCGGAGCGGAGGGCAGACCTCCACGATCAGTTGGGTGGTCTGCGGTGCAGGGTTCGGGATCAGCACAGCCGTCCATCTCGGCTCAGAGCCGGTCCTGGGGACCACCCTTGCGGAATTGCTTCCCCTGTACCAGGAAGACCAAGACACGGACGGCGTCGTCTACTTCGGTGAGATCGGTACGGTGATGGAGGAGGAAGCGGCAGAGGTCATCAAGGCAGGGGGCTACACAAAACCCATGGTCGCCTACATTGCCGGCAAGGGGCTTCCCGCGGGCTTGAGGTTTTCTCATGCCAGCGCCATTGTGGAAGGGGGAAAGGGAACCGCTGAGGGAAAGATCAAAGCCCTGAAAGAGGCCGGCGCTACGGTCGTCGACAGGCCGGAAGACCTGGGGCAGGCCCTGGGCGAGGTTTTCGGCAGGGCGCCAGGAGGGGGTTCATGATGCGGATTCTCAGGTCCATGTTGTACGTGCCGGCCAACAGCTGGAGAATGATCACCAATGCGTCAGCCGAAGGGGCTGATGCGGTGATCCTGGATCTGGAAGATGGGTGTCCCATCGCTGAGAAAGAAACCGGGAGGGTTTTTGCCAGAGACTCCATACCGATGCTGAAGCCCTACGGGCTGGAGGTGTTTGTCCGCGTCAATTCCCTTGAGACAGGCCTTACAGAAACAGATCTTCAGTATGTGGCGGTTCAGGGATTGGATGGGATCATGCTCGCAAAGACAGAGTCCAAGGAGCATGTCGTCGCTGTAAACAAGCTCCTGGAAAAGGAGGAGGAGAAGAAGGGCATCGTAGCCCGGAGCCTGGCGATCGTGCCCCTTATCGAGACCCCAAAAGGGATCATGAACATCCGGGAAATCATCGAGGCAAGCCCC